>CANQRT010000121.1 GCA_947626325.1 Candidatus Gastranaerophilales bacterium
ATGTTTTTGAATAACGTTTACGATGAAAAATATGAAATAAGACTCGCTAAATATGATGAAATCCCTGAAATAATGAGTTTTATTGAAAATTATTGGAAAAAGGGGCACATACTTGCAAAAAATCGTAAATTTTTTGAATATGAATTTACGCATAACGGATGTGTGAATTTTATTATTGCAAAAGATAAAAAAACACAAGAAATAGAAGCGCTTCAAGGTTTTATTCAAGCTTCTGAGGAAATTAAAAACAGAGATATCTGGGGTTCAATTTTGAAAGTAAGAAATGACCACCCAAACACCCCTTTTTTAGGAGTGGAAATTAATGAAAGATTGTGTAAAATAACACAAGTTAAAAATATTCTAGGTCTTGGGTTAAATCCCAAAACTTCGCTGCCTATAGATAGAGATATTCTAAAATTAAACTGCGATAAAATGAATCATTACTATAGATTAAATGGTTGCAAAGAATATAAAATTGCCCTGATAAAAGAAAAAATAATTTTAAAAAAAGATATAAATATTAAGCAGCTAACCCCTAAAGAGGTTTTTTCTATTGATGAATTAGAAGAAATTTTTGATTTTTCTCT
The DNA here is from genome assembly GCA_947626325.1 of Candidatus Gastranaerophilales bacterium. Classification (GTDB taxonomy): domain Bacteria; phylum Cyanobacteriota; class Vampirovibrionia; order Gastranaerophilales; family Gastranaerophilaceae; genus Avigastranaerophilus. The sequence goes on from CANQRT010000121.1 coordinate 588, forward strand.
TATAAAAAATCAAATTCCATATAAAGATAAATGGTATTTTAACCGCAGATTTTTTAATCATCCTATATATAAATACAGAGTTTTTGCGCTTAAAAATGCGTTTTTTGTTATAAGAGAGCAAATATATAATTCTTCTAAAATCCTTAGAATAGTTGATTTTGCTGGAGAACAGGAAACTTTTTCCGCTCTTTATGATTTTTTTGAAAATTTAATAAAAGATTATGAATACATTGATTTTTATAATCTCGGATTTAATGAAACCTATTTAACCCAATCAGGGTTTATAAAAAGAGAGGAAAATTGCAAAAATATAATTCCTAACTACTTTCAGCCTTTTGTTCAAAAAAATATCGAAATTTATACAGTAGGAAATAAAGATGCTGTTTATTTTAAAGCTGATGCAGATCAGGATAGACCAAACTAAGAGGATAATTAATGACTAAAAGTATTTTTAAAAATTGTAAAATAACCGCTATAAAATCAGTAGTTCCAAAAGATTTTATAAATATAGATGATGAAATTCGTTTTTTTGATAATTCTCAAAAAAAACTTGATAGAGCAAAAAAAATGCTTGGTTACGGCAAAAGGCACATCTGTGATAAATATACAACTGCTGTTGATTTATCCTATGATGCGGCAAACAGACTCATAAATGAACTTAATATTGATAGAAAAGAAATAGACACGCTTTTATTCTTATCTCAAAGCCGCGATTATATTTCTCCTACAAGTGCAAATGTGCTTCATGGAAAATTAGATTTAGATGAAAATTGTGCAGCGCTGGATTTATCACAAGGCTGTTCAGGTTATGTTTATGGATTGTGGGTAGCATTCAGCATAGTTCAAGGTGCAGGTGCAAAAAAAGTGCTTCTTTTAACATCGGATATTGGAGGCAAAAATGCAAATGTAGCAAATAGGTTGGTTGCACAGGTATTTGGAGATAGTGCAAGTGCAACTTTAATTGAATATACGGATATAGAAACACCAGCTTATTTTATTCTAGGTTCTAAAGGAAAAGACTGGGATAAAATCGTAACTCCTGCAGGAGGTGCAAGAATCCCCATTGATAAAGAGGTTTTGGAAAAAACGGTTATAGATGAAAACGGAAACCCCTGGAAGTTAAATCAGGGAATTATGCAGGGAATAGATGTTTTTAGATTTACATTAGATTATCCGCCCAAAAATATACGAGAAACTATGGAATACGCCTCATTAAATGTTGAGGATATCGAAATGTTTTTTCTTCATCAGGCAAATAAACAAATTGTTGAATGTGTTGCACAAAAAGCGAAAATTCCGCTTGAAAAAACACCGACAAACACATTTAGCGATTATGGAAACTGTTCTAGTAATGCAGTTGGTATAAATATTGCTCAAAACTGTAACAATCTTAAAGGAAATGTTTTACTTAGTGGTTTTGGCGTAGGATTATCTTGGGCAAGTGCAATAGTAGATATTACTGGGATAAAAAACCTAGGTATAGATATTGCACCCTCCTGCAAGGAAACAACGGAAGAATTAAAACAATACTGGTATAACAGATTTATTACAAAAGGAGAATAAAATTGGACAGACAAGAATTTTTAGAACAAATGCAGGATGTTATGCAAACGGAAACAGAACTTAATTTTGATACAAAATTAGAAGATCTTGAAGAATGGGATTCACTTGCAGCAATGGCAACAATTGCTTTTTTAGATCAAAATTTTAAAGTAAGAATTACATATAAAGATATTCCTTTATTAAAAACAATAGAAGATATAGCTAAAAAGGCAGGTGTGTAATGAGTGAATTTATAAAAGAACAATTTTTTATAGTAACAGGGGCTTCTTCAGGGCTTGGAGAGGCAACTGCGCTTGAATTAAACAAACAAGGTGCAAGTGTTGTTGCAATTGCAAGAAGAGAAGATAAACTTAAAGAATTAAAATCAAAATGCGCTAACCCTGATAATTTATATATCGAAGTTAAAGATTTATCACAAGATATAGATAACTTACCTGATTACATAAAAACATTAAAAGAAAAATACGGTAAATTTAGAGGAATGGCATATTGCGCAGGGGCGGGTTCAATTATTCCAATTAGAGCATTAACTTATCAAGATACATTGAAATTATTTAATATAAATTATTTTGCACCATTATTTATGGCAAAAGGAATACTTGATAAAAGAAATAATATAGGCAAAGGTTTTTCGCTAGTTTGTATTGCTTCGTCAGCTGGAGTAAGCCCATCAAAAGGTCAATGTATCTATTCTGGTTCTAAAGGTGCGCTTATTATGTCGATAAAGGCAATTTCAAAAGAAGTTTCAAGCTACGGTGCAAGGGTAAATTGCGTTTCGCCCTCAATTATAAAAACGCCTATGACTGTTAATGACGAAGGCATTTTAAAAGATGACAATAAAGAAAAATATCCTTTTGGCTGGGGAGAACCACACGATGTTGCAAATATGATTTGTTATTTACTTTCAGACAAAGCAAAATATATTTCTGGTCAAAATTATGTTATAGATAGCGGTGGAAGTTTATAATTAGAACCTAAAATATATAAATGGGTTATAAGTATTTGATGCAATAGTTACTGCACTTAGGAAGAATATTACTAAAAGCCATACATTTACAACAGATTTTAAAAATTTATTTTCCGTATAAATGATTTTACTGAAAATAGGTATGGCGCATAAAACTGCGATTATGAATATTACTATATCACAATTATCAACGTAATATGTAAATTCGTACATATATTTTGAACTCTCAGGAGTCAATAAAGCAAACATATTCATTAAATATTGTTTTGCATAAGAAATACTATCACTTCTGAATATTATTAATCCGATAATAATCGTTAACATACAATATATATGCTGTAAAAATCTTACAAGAATATTAGTATATTTTTTTTCAAATTCTTTAATATTAATAATTTTTTCAAGGATTACAAAAAAGCCGTTATATACACCCCATAATACAAAAGTCCAATCTGCACCATGCCAGATACCCGTTAATAAAAACACAATTGCAAGATTTCTGATTGTCTTAAGTTTAGAACATTTGCTTCCGCCAAGGGGAATATAAATATAATGTTTAAACCAGGTAGATAAAGAAATATGCCACCTGCACCAATATTCAGATATGGACTTTGAAATATAAGGATAATTAAAGTTTTCCATAAAACGAAATCCGAAAATCAAGCCCAAGCCTATTGCCATATCAGAGTAGCCAGAGAAATCAAAATACAACTGCAGAGTATATGCTAAAGAACCGACCCAAGCTATTGCATGAGAGAAAGTATCAGGTGATTGTATAAAGATTTTATCCGCTATTGCGCCCAGAGTATTAGCTAACAGCATTTTTTTAGCTAAACCGCATATAAATCTTTTAACCCCGATATTAACTTTTTCAAAATTTACTTCTCTATCTTCTATTTGATCAACAATATCGTGATATTTTACTATAGGCCCTGCAATTAATTGCGGGAATAAACTTATATATAGTGCTAGTTTATAAAAATTTTTCTGTGCCTTGCACTCTTGCCTATATACATCTATTAAATATGATAAAGCTTGGAAAGTGTAAAATGATATACCAATCGGAAGTATTATATTTAATGCACTAACAGGATAATGTGTAATATCGTTAAATATTTCTATTAAGAAGTTAAAATATTTAAAATAAATTAAAAAGGATAGGTCTAAAATTATAGTTAAAATCAGTATTAATTTTCTTTTATTTGAATATTTTTCTATTGCAATTGCGCCAAAGTAGTTAATTATAATAGTTAACAGCATTATTGCAAGGTACTTAGGTTCGCCCCAGGCATAAAAAATTATACTTGCTATTAACAGAATTATGTTATGAAATTCTTTTTTACTTAAATAATATATTATAGTAAGTAAGGGTAAAAATAAAAATACAAAAGTCATTGAGGAAAACAGCATTTTATTGTTCCTCCTTATAAACACCAAGTTCAGCTGCTAAAAATCGTTCAACAATCTCTAAAATAACAACATCTTCATTGTTCATTCCGTAGGGGGATAATCTGCCTTGCTTTCTTAAAAACTGAGTTTTATTAAATGATTCAGGCAGAAAATACGCAAGATTTTCGGTGAAAGAATCCCCATAAACAAGTAAATTTCTTTTTTGTGATGAGTTAGAGCAAACCGCCATTGGTCCGTCACATTTAGCTTTTCTATCTGATACATCAGGAACTGTATAATAAAATTCAATCTTATTTTTTAAAATATCGGGAAGCATTCCGTTAAGTCCGCCTTGCTCTTTAGCTTTTATTTTCCCTTTCGGATGATAAATATAAATATCTTTTATATCTTTAGAAATTAAGTTCATAATGGCTAAATAACCATAATACGCTCCCATTAAATTCCAGTGTGTATCTTGTTTATCATATAAATAACCTTTATATACTTCTTTTGTTATATCTCCAAAAATAGATATTTGGGCCCCTATATCTTGTAATTCTACTTCCATTTTATCT
>CANQRT010000122.1 GCA_947626325.1 Candidatus Gastranaerophilales bacterium
CAAGCTCATCAAAATGGTGCATTAAAGTGGGTTCACCACCCTGCATAGTAGCTTCTCCACCCGATTTATAATATCCTTTTTCAATTAAATCTTTAATAACAGGATAAACATCATAATTTAAATCTCCGCCGCTATATTCATCACTGCAATAAATACATTTTGCATTACAAGCACGGCAATGAGAAAAATGGAATTCAGATATCTTACGCTCAGGTGTAAATTCATAATCATTTAAGTGATAACAGTTTTCGCACTCATAAATAGTTTTAATTTTTTGCTGTTCTATTCTTTGGTTTTTTTTGTTAAATAAATCTTCCCAATTAATTAACTCCCCGTGATAATTTTCAAGCAAAACAGGTAATCCGCGTCCGTCATTGTGTGATATACAACAATCACAAACAGTTTTTAAATCAAAATTTATACCTTCTTGAAGGAAAATACATCCTTGATAATTCATAAAACCCCTTAAATACAAAAAAGAACAACATAATGTTGTTCTTTTTGTTAATAATTAATTATTTATTGAGCATAAACGCTAACTTGTTTTCTATCGCGCCTATGAGGTTCAAATTTAACAACACCGTCAATTAATGCAAACAGAGTATTATCTTTCCCCATTCCAACATTATTCCCTGGGTGAATTTTAGTGCCTTTTTGACGAACGATGATATTACCTGTAGTAACAGTTTCACCGCCGAATTTTTTAACACCTAATCGTTTACTTTCACTGTCGCGGCCATTTTTACTGGACCCGACACCTTTTTTATGTGCCATTGTTATATTCTCCTTAAATTATTCTTCTTTTGCATCTGTTTCAGTTGCAGCTGCTGCTTTTTTTGCAGTTGTTCTGATTTTATTAATCATAACTCTTGTAAAGTTTTGTCTGTGACCTTGTTTTCTTCTATAGCCTTTTTTAGCTCTTTGTTTATAAACAAGCACTTTTTTATCACGATCATGTTTAACAACACTGCCTTCAACACTTGCATTTTTTACGTAGGGTTGTCCAACTTTAGATTTCTTGCCGTTTACCAGCATTACAACATTTTCAAAAACAACTTTTGAATCAACATCATTTTCTAAAAGTTCGATATCACCATAACGACCTTCGGTAACTTGATATTGTTTTCCGCCTGTTTCAATAATTGCGAACATTTCATATTCCTTTCATTTGAGGCAGACGCAGCATTTAGCATTTAAAAGCGTCATACCTATCTATACTTTTTAAAGTTTAACCCGCACATAATTCATTGTCAACACTGCTTATTATAATGTTAAATCTAATGATTTAGATTGGATTTTATCTTTTGCTTTTTCAGTAAATTCATCAAGCGATAATTTACCAGCCTCGCCAATACCTCTAATTCTGACGGCAACTTTATTTTCTTCAATTTCTTTATCACCGACAACAAGAACGTAAGGGATTTTTTCGCCCTGCAAAGCTTCTCTAATCTTATATCCCATGCTTTCGGAACGGTCATCAAGTTTTACTCTGATACCTTGAGCAAAGAGTTTATCATAAATTTGCTTAGCATATTCATTATGACGTTCTGCAATAGGAACAACACAAACCTGATGAGGAGCGAGCCACATTGGAAAAGCTCCCGCAAAGTGTTCAATTAATATACCGTGGAACCTTTCCATTGAGCCAAAAATAACTCTATGAAGCATAACAGGAGTTTTTAATTGTCCATCTTTATCTTGATATTTAATTTCAAAGCGTTCTGGCAAATTGAAGTCAAGCTGAATAGTAGCACACTGCCAAGTTCTGCCTATAGCATCTTTAACTTTAAAATCTATTTTCGGCCCGTAGAATGCGCCATCGCCCTCATTAATTTCGTATTTCATAGAGCGCTTATCCATAGCCTCTTTCAACCCTGCCTCTGCCAGTTCCCAGTTTTTAAGGTCACCAACATAACTTTCAGGTCTGGTTGAAAGTTCAACTTCAAATTCCATATTAAATATTTTCATTGTATCTGCAACAAAATCAATAATTCTATTAATTTCATCAACCAATTGCTCAGGGGTGCAGAATATATGCGCATCATCCTGTGTAAAGCCTTGAACACGTGTTAAGCCTGACAATGCACCTGATTTTTCTTTTCTGTAAACAGTCCCAAGTTCTGCCATTCTAAGCGGGAGTGAACGATATGAATAGCGGTTTGCCTGATATATCATTATATGGAACGGACAATTCATTGGTTTTACAATATATTGATCATCATCTTCATTTTCTTTTTGAATAAAGAACATATTTTCTCTATAGTGGTCAATGTGTCCTGACAATTCCCAAAGTTTTGATTTAGCAATTTGAGGAGTATGAACAATTACATACCCTCTTTTTCTGTGTTCTGTTCTCCAATAATTTTCAATTTCTTCACGAACAACAGCCAAATTAGGGTGCCAAAGAACGAGTCCGCCTCCAATTTCTTCTCTTACACTAAATAAATCAAGCTGAGCGCCAAGTTTTCTATGGTCACGTTTTTGTGCTTCCTCTAAGAAATTCAAATATTTATCTAAATCTTCTTTAGTCCAAAATGCCGTTGCATATATTCTTTGGAGCATTTTATTTTTTTCATTTCCTCTCCAGTATGCACCAGCAACTTTTAATAATTTTATGGCGTTTCCTTTGATAAAAGTTGTATTTGGCACGTGAGGCCCAGAGCAAAGGTCGTTAAATAAAACATTACCGTCTTTATCCTTTGTAAGATACAAGGTGGGATTATCATTTTTATGTTCTTCTAGTAATTCTGCCTTATATATTTCGCCCTGCTGTTTAAATTCAGCAATTTGTTTTTCAACATCAGGAATTTGATATTTTTCAAAAGTAAGATTTTGTTTTAATATATTTTTCATCTCATTTTCAATATTGATAAGATCATCATCTGTAAATGAGTGTCCCTCTAAATCAAAATCGTAATAAAAACCGCTGTCTATAGCAGGCCCTATTGCCAATTTTGCTGTCGGAAATAACTTTTGTACAGCCTGTGCCATAATATGCGAAGCAGAATGTCTTAATATATGTAATGTTTCATTATTCTTTTCCATATTTTTCCCCTTTAGTGTTCTTTTAAAGTTATATCACTCACAAAATAATATATCAATAAACGGCAAATGTGTATAAATATGAGCCAATTTAATTTCTATCTCAAAAAATCTTTCCCACGGAAATGAATAAACCGCTTTTTGATGTTTAACTTCAAACTTAGTAAACAATATTTTTTCATACTTTTTCATTTCTTTTTGAACGAAATCATTTTTAAGATTTTCCGCCTTATTTCTTATAATAGAGCGGACATTAGCCTGATATGCCCAATCATCTAAAAATCTTATTAATTGCAAATGTTTAAAAGCTTTTTCATCAGGATGTTTTGAACCGAAGTATGTAAGTGCCGTACTTATTGCACTTCCAAAGGTATTACCTGTAGTATTCCAAGCGGTGTAGCCGTAGAATTCTTTAAAATTTTCCTTTTCCAAAAGTGCATTTACAAAATTATTATCACTTCCGTTTGCATTTACTATATCCGCTATAAAATAAGGTTTATCAGGGAGTTTTAAATCACCTTTAAATAATTCCGTATCAATGTTCATAACGAGTTCACCCTGCTCTGTTTTAAAATTATTAATAAGCATAATTAAATCGCAGTTTTTTTCATCGCTTATCCTTGCACCAGCAAGCTCAATTTGCCCTTGAACAGACTTTAATACACTTATATCTTCATATTTTGATATTTTATCTTTGCTGTCAGGATTAATAAATACAGGGGCTATTTTAATATTTTTATACTCGTTTAATGCTCTTGAAATTAATGTAAGCGGTATTTCATCCGCTCCAGTTTTTATAAAGATATTATTGTTATTATCTTTCAAGGTGTTCAATTCCTGCGCTTCTTTAACATTTAAACCGAATTGAGCGCAGTCATCTTTAGAAAATACAAGCGTTGAAAATAATCCCTTCCTTGCAAGTTCTATATAGTACTTATTTATTTTGAAATTCCGCATTCTGGTATTCAAATAATCAGTCAATATTTCTTGAGGGATATCGCTTATATCCTCTACACCTGTTTTATGCAAGTTATAGGAATATTGAAAAATCTTTTGACCATACAAATTCCAGTATTCTTTTTCCTCCTCATTAAAATTATTATTGGAAATTCTCATTATGCTTGAGAAAGCAAAAACTTTTGCTTGTTTTTTCCTAAGAATACCAGCAAGTGAGTCAATACGATTTTTTATCTGTTCAAAATTATCAGTGCTTCTTCTTGAAGCAACTAGCCCGCCATAGGCTATTGTATCAAGGGATATTACAATATAATCAACATTTTCTAAGTTTTCAAGCCATAATAATATAGAATTAATATCACTCGCAGTGTCAAGCCCGCCTAAAAGGCTTTTACTAGGAAGATAAATTTTATTTTCTTTTGACAAATTTACTATATTTTTTGGAAGGTCATAACATACAGGTCTGTTATCAATAGGAATAAGTGCAATTTTAGCCATTAATTTTCCTCCAGATTTTTTAATATATCATCCGTTAAAGCCAAAAATTCCTCTTGCACTTCTTCTGGTTTATGTATTTTACAATTTTCGCCGTATTTTAGTAATCTCAATAGTAAATTATCTTTATCATCTCCGTCATTTATTATAGTTAATGAGTTAACATCGGAATTTAAATACCTCTCATCTGGTTTTAATTTATAAGACTTTGCTAATCTTCCATACAATTCAAATACAATAGATACTGCTTTATCTGTTTGTTTAAATTTACTTACGCTCTGTGATATTGATGTAATTGTATCAATACAAATTTTCTTATTACATTTTAGGTCGGGACAAAATCCAGATATATAAATATTCCCTTTTTTTTCAGTTAACTGTTTAGGTTTAATAGTTATTTCAGTTTCTATATTTTTACCTTTTTTATATTTAACTTTTATAGGCAATTCTTCACTAATCATTTTTTTAAGAGTTAAAATAATATTTTCTCTCAAATTATTATTTTTTTCCTCTAAAGGAGAAAAAATTTTATCTAAA
>CANQRT010000123.1 GCA_947626325.1 Candidatus Gastranaerophilales bacterium
GCCTATCAAATTGGACATTTTTTATTGGATTATCACATATTAATTTATAAGCACCTGTTGTAATTAAATACTCATAAATATTCTCTTTTTTTATATTAAAATATTGGCGCAGTTCATTTTTTATACGCTCTAAAGGCATAGCCTCATTTATATTGTCAAGATAAGACTGCATAAGAGTATATGTATTATTATCAATATCAAACCCAAAACGGATTTTAAATTTTAAAGCCCTTATAATTCTTGACGGATCATCAATAAAACTTTTATTATGCAAAATTCTTATTTTTTTATTGATAATATCATCATACCCGCCGCAAAAATCAATAAGTTTAAACCTTTGAGATTTATTTAATCCCAAAGCAAGAGTATTAATAGTAAAATCTCGCCTTTTAATATCATCTTCAATACCGCAGCCAAAATTATAAGCAATAGGCAGAACTCCCGAATTCTCATACCTTTCTTGTCTTGTAGAAGCAAAATCAATAATAACTCCTGAAGGAAATTCCACTTTGGCTGTTTTTAAATTTTCTTGAACCAAAACAATTTTGCAGGAAAATTTATTCACAAGAAACTCAGCAAATTCAACCGCATCGCCTTGAACAGCTATATCTATATCCTTTATTGAATTGTCAAGCAACAAATCACGAACAATTCCACCGATTAAAAATATTTGAATACCTAAATCATCCGCAGCACTTGCAGAAAGCATAATTGCTGATTTGAAATTTTCACTCAAAAGTGTATTAAATTCTTTATCCAAAAAATTTAACATACTACTCTCTTTTTTATGGACTTATTTTAACATCGGCAAAGCTGCATCGTCAAATTAATTGCTAAATTCCTTAAATACAGAACTTAAATTTTTCTGCATTTGAGCTAAATACTCAACATCAAGTTTTTGAACACCATTAACATTTTCAGCCATTTTTTTACCTTCTTTTCTTCTGGCCTCAACTTGTTTGGTAATAAATATGTTTAATTTAGCTATTCCAACACCTAAAACGAGCCCTGAATACAAGTAACCAGCTATCTGAGAACCTGCAATCTTAAATATTTTTGTTTTAACATCTTTATCAGCAACTTTTAACATTTGAGAAAACTTCATCATTTTCCCGTTTTCAAGAATATTTTTTGCTGCAGGCATAAGCACTTCATCATAAGATTTAACAGAAGCCTTAGTTAACCAGTTCCAAGCATATTTTAGACCTTTTTTACTTGTTTGAGCAACAGGATTATTAATTAAATCTTTACCACCAATAGCTCTTGCAAATAGCTTGGAAACCACACCGCCTAATATTAGCCAGTTGGTAAATCCAAGAGTATCTTTTATAACACCCTCTCTTAATTCGTTATGGTCTCTTGCTGATAAAAATCTTGAACCAATCGTCAGACCATATATAAACTTATATTGATTGATTGAAGGAATTTTACTGTTAAACTGCAAATTAGATAATAATGATTTAGGATTTCCTATTGTGCTGACAGCAAAAAGCGGGAACCCAATACCTAGAGCAGTCTTTAATGCCTTAAAACCTTTTGAGTTATTAGCTTTTTTATTTTCTACACCAACAAACCCGTCTTGGCCTGTACGTTTTTTAGTTAAATATCTGTTCAACGGCTGAACACACATACACATTAACGCACTAATACCAACACCTAAAATGGTTGTAATTTTCTTATTGCGTGATAAACCTTTTATAAATTCAGGTAATTTTTCTACTGTTTTATTCTTAAATGAGTTAGAAAGCGAAACAGCATTATCAATAAGCTCGCCAAGTCCTGCATTAATACCCTTGCTTATAACATTTTGCGCCTCATCTTTAATAGGATTTAGTTTAAATGCTGCTTGAGCACCAGTATCTTTAATAATTTGAGCGTTAACTAATTGTTTTAGATTTTTAACTTCTTTAAACAGTTGTTTTTTAGCATTTCCATTTGCAGAACCCAATTCAGCTGTTTTTTCAGCCAGTTTTACAAGGTTATTTTTTATTGTTTCTTTAGAATCAGCTGAAATTGTTTTCCAAGCTTCACCATTTAAACCTTTTATATTGTCTAAAAATGCTGTAAAAAATTTATCAGGTGAACAGCCAGACTGTTTCCACATTTCAGACATATTTTTGATTGTATCAGCATTAGCAAAAATATTCTGAGCTTTTACTCCATAAGCTTTATTAAATTTACCTGAAATTAAATAACCTGCAGCAAGCCCGATTAAGCCGACACAAGCATCAATCAAACAACTTGCACCCTCTCTGAAAGCAGCTTCAATTCCAGACTGAGTTCCTCTGTTTTTAAATTCAATTGCCGTTCTTGGAATAACCATTGAACACAAATCAACAGCACTTGCACCTAAAGCTGGACTCTGATTAATACCACGCAAAATACTAATTACAGGCCCTTTAAATGATTGTTCTTTTTTATGTATATTATTTTTAACTTTTATATTCGGCTGTTTTACTGAATTTATCATATATTTGTGTCTTTTCCCTAATCTAAAAAGCGGTAAAATTTTTTTTTGCCATGCTCTTTATGTAATTTTATATATAACCAATTCCTACAAGTCCTTAAAACTCCGTTTTTCATTATATCAAAACATTATTTGAATTGTAACAATATTGTATTTTTTCTTTACATATTTTGAAAAATTATTAAAGTTTTATCACAAATATGCCGTTATTCTGTTTAAAGGAATATTCTATGACAGAAAGTAATTTTATTTCAAATAATCCATTCGGAATTAACCTACAAATTCCGCACAAAACTATAAAAGAAGTTCAAAAAGTTATTAAACAGGATCTCGGTGATATATCCGTTAATCCTTTTTTAGACTATCTTGATAAAAACGATAAAGTGTTTTCAGGGGAAGTAGCAAAAGAAATTAATAATTACTATGCTCAAATATATGCGCTCGGGCAAGTAATGCGAGAGGGTGAAACCCAATCAAAATTTGATATAAAAATGTAAGGCTGTAGCGGCAGTTTTAAAGTTGGTCTGACTTATTATATTTGGGCCCAACTTGGAACCCGCTCTGCGGGCGCTGTCTTGAAATTTGCTGTCTCTCGAGGCTGTCGCTCTTTCGGCTTCGCCTGTCATCGCTTCGCCTCTCACTTACTCGGGTTCTTTTCGCTCCACCCTTTCGCAAATTTCGCTGTCTTGGTTTTTGCTTTACGCCTTCAACTCATTCGCTACATTTTGCTATCGCAAAATTTTCGCTCATTTTTTCGGCGCAACTTCGGCATTCCGCTTCGCTCCAGCCTACGCAAAAACCGCCTCTTGGTTTTTCCTGTTCGCACAACCCCTGCAACCTCGTTACAAAAAACTAATGTTTTTTTGCACTCGGTCGGGTTGTTGCTCCCTCGGGCTCGTTCGCTTCGCTCAACTCCACCCTGCGGAAAAACCGCAAAAAAAAGGTCGCATCGCGACCACAGTCTTGTTATGGAGAAAAGGAGTGAAGGAAAATAAGTAATAAAGAAATTTGACTTATTATTACTATTCCCAGTCTATAATATATATAACGTATATATTTTTTATATATTAATTTTCTTAACAAAAAAAGAACCCTTTTAAGGGTTCTCTTCTATAATGTTTTTTTTGTTTTATTTTGCAGACTTTGCAGTCTCAACAATGATAGAAAAAGCTTCGGGCTCATTTACCGCTAAATCAGCAAGCATTTTTCTGTTAACAGTTATTTGAGATTTTTTAAGTGCATTCATAAACTTAGAATAGCTAATTCCTTGTTGTCTAACTGCTGCATTAATTCTAACAATCCAAAGACGACGCATATTTCTTTTTAAGTGACGTCTATCTCTGTATTGATATTTAAGTTTTTTCATAACGGCAGTATTTGCCACTTTAAAAATTCTGCTTCTTGCGCCTTTAAAGCCTTTAGCTAATTTTAATATTTTCTTATGTCTTTTTCTTAAGACGTTACCACGTTTAACTCTCATAATTCATTCCTTTCTTCATTAATTAGATTTTCTGCACTTCGCATAGGGAAGTTCTTTAAGTACCAAGTTTCTGTGTGTATCAGAAACTTCAATCATAGAAGAAAGTTTCCTTTTTCTTGATGCACTTTTGTGCTGAAGTAAGTGGCCTTTACCTGCTTTTCTTCTTAAAATTTTTCCGCCAGCAGTAATTTTATATCTTTTAGCACCACTGCGGTGAGTTTTCATCTTAGGCATAGTTTTCTCCTTTTTAATTGATTTACAAAACGGTCGATTATGCGACATGCCTCCGCATTCTCAAACCTTTCATTTATTATTTTAAACCAAACAAATATCAATGCAAGCAGTATTTTTAAGGAGCTAAAATTGTAACTACATTTCTGCCGTCCATAGAAGGTTTCTTTTCAACAGTCATTTTTTCACCCTCTAGGTCAGTTAAAAATCTGTTTGCTAAGTCATAAGCAAGATGAGAGTGCTGCATTTCTCTGCCTCTTAACATTACAACTACTTTGACTTTATTTCCTTTTGCTATAAATTTTTTTATACTGTTAATTTTTACATTGTAATCATTAACATCAATTTTATATCTTACTTTAACTTCTTTAATATCAACGGTATGCTGTTTTTTCTTAGATTCTTTCGCACGTTTTTCAACTTCATAACGGTACTTACCGTAATCTAAAATCTTTGCAACTGGTGGTGCTTGATTAGGAGAAACAATTACCAAATCCAGACCTTTATCTTCTGCCATTATAAGAGCTTTTGATGTTGCAACTACTCCATGATTATTACCCTCGTCATCAATCAATCTAACTTCCTTAGCCCTAATATTTTTGTTTAAAAGCTCATTAGGTCTGTTATTTTCTCTGCTAATTTTTCTATCCTCCTAATTTGTAACGCTATCATTGTATCAGATAAGGTTTAACTTTGCAAATAGCTAATAGAATAAAATATTTACAATTTTTTAATTTAATATTGATTTTTAATTTTGTTTTATATAAATTAAATGTATAACCGTAGACAGTCGGGGGTGAGGCAGTAAAAAGCCGAATGTTAACAGTGGGGG
>CANQRT010000124.1 GCA_947626325.1 Candidatus Gastranaerophilales bacterium
CCATGAAATGGGTATAGACCCTGCTATTGCATTAAGCATAGCGAAGACAGAATCAGGATTTTGCCACGATAAAAGAAGCAGATACGGTGCTGTCGGGGTATTTCAATTAATGCCTAAAACGGCTAAAAAACTGGGATATAATCCTTATCACATTCAAGATAACATTAAAGGCGGAATTGCCTATTATAAAATGATGTATAAAATGTTTGGTTCTATGGAATTAGCTTTGGCTGCTTATAACGCAGGGCCTGGAAACGTAAAAAAATATAATGGAGTTCCTCCATTTACTGAAACTAAAAGATTTGTTTCCTCAATAATGAAAAATTACAAACACATGAAAGTAAATCCTGATCCAGCAATGGCTTCTTATAAAAATTCATTGCAAGATATAAATTATCTACAAAAAGATTTCAGAGAGGAACAAGAAGCTGTATTTGATTATTTGGCAAATCAAGGAATTTAAGAAGGAAGAGCATGTTTCAAGAGATAAAAACGCACGAAATTACAACCGACGTAGTGATTTTTACAATAAAAGATAATAAACTTCAAGTATTACTAGTAAAACGTGCGAATGAACCTTTTAAGGGCAGGTGGGCTATCCCTGGAGGATTTATTAGATTGTCTGAAAATCTTGATGCTGCTGCTTTAAGAATTTTAAAAGAAAAAACAAATGTTGATAATATTTATTTAGAACAGCTTTATACGTTTGGCGACCCTTTAAGATACCCTGGTTCAAGGGTTATTACCTGTGCTTATTTTGCTTTGATAAGAAGCGATGATATAAAATTATCTGTTGATAATTCTCAAGGTATTACAGAAGTTCAATGGCATGAAGTCTATAATCTGCCTACTTTGGCTTATGACCATAAGGAAATTATTGAATATTCAATAAAAAGAATGCGTGAGCGTTTGGAGTTCTGCCCTATAGCCTTCCAGCTTCTGCCTGAGAAGTTTACTTTGACTGAATTACAAAAATCCTATGAATTAATATTAGATATGAAATTAGATAAAAGAAATTTCAGGAAAAAAGTATTAACTGGCGCTGTTTTAAAAGAACTAAACGAATTTACTAAAATAGGCTCAAAACGACCTGCTAGATTATATTCTTTTGATAATATAACTTTAAATTCTAAAAGAGGACATTTCTTCTCTTAAGAATGAGTGTAAAAAACGGATTTGTAAAACTTTTTTTATATTTTAAGATTTTAGTTAAAATTTGTGATAAATTTGAATTGTAAATGAGAAATTAATAAAAATATTAGTTTCCAAACAGTTTATGATTTAGAGTCAAGGAGATTTTTGGTATGAGCGAATATTTGAGCAAGGAAGAAATACGTAAGTGGAGAAGCTCATTAGAAAAAATAACGCTTGAAGAATATGCAGCCAGATTAGGTAAAGTAATACAATCTGAAAAACATGATGACAGTCTTGTGGATAGTGTAATGTTAAGGTCGTTAAATTCTATGTCTGTAGAAAGTTATGTACCGAAAACAGAAAAAATACAAACTTTAGCATTAAAATCATTTAATAAAGAAAAAGAAATAACTGCTAAAAAGGAAATAAAACCTGCGGTTAAAAAGGTGGAAACAGAGAAAAAACCTGCTGTTAAAAAAGAACCCGTAAAACAAAAAGCAGTTAAAAGTGATGATATAAATTATTCATTTAAAAAACCGTTAACGGCACGTGAACAATTAGTATTTGACCATTTTCTTGAAAATGTTAATACAATTGTTTATGCAAGAGAATTAGCGAAAATACTTGATTTGCCTAGAGATTATGTATATAAATATATAAAAAATCTTAGAAGCAAATTAAATGAGGATATACTTCAAAACGCTGATAACGGCGGATATTTATTGAAAGTATAGTTGCTTTAATGAAAAAAGAACATCCGATAAAAGTTGCATTCCCGCACATGGGTAATGTATATATAGCGTGGGCATCGGCATTAAAAAAACTCGGTGTTGAGCCTTTTATTCCGCCATATACAAGTAAAAAAACATTAGAACTTGCAACAAAATATAGTCCTGATTCTATTTGTCTGCCGTATAAATTAATTTTGGGAAATTTTTTGCAGGCTCTGGAAAAGGATGTTGATTATGTTGCTATGATATCATCGCCAGGAATATGCAGACTGGGCGAATATGGGCAGAGTATAAAAAATGTTTTAAAAGATTTAGGTTATGGCTCAAAATATATTGAACTCCAACTGTATGACGGTTTTAAGGGGATGTATAATTTTTTAATTAATTTAACTGGGATTAAAAATCCTATAATTTTAATTAAAGCTATAAATATTGCCGTTAGAAAAATGTTTGTGCTGGATAGAATTGAAAATTTATTTTCCTATTACCGCGCAAGAGAAAAAGAATTTGGTACTGCTCAAAAGTATTATAATAATGCTCTTGCTTTAATTTTGGATGCACAAAATGTTAAAGAATTAAAGAAAGCTGAAAAAGAAGCAACAGCACTTATAAAACAAACTCCGATTGATTTAACTAGAGAAATTGTAAATGTTGATATAACAGGTGAAATTTTTCTTGTTCAAGATACTTTTTCTAATCAGAATATTGAAAAAGAACTCGGAAAGTTAGGAGTACAAACAAGAAGAAGTTTAACAGTTTCTGGATTTTTAAAAGATGCTATAATCCCTAAATGTTTTAAAAAGGGTGAAACCCATTTAGAGCGTGCGTTTAGAATGGCAAAGCCATATTTAAGCCGTGATATCGGCGGTGACGCTTTAGAATCCGTAAGCGATGTAGCTTATGCTAATGAACATGGTGTGGACGGTATTATACATATAAGTCCTTTTACCTGTATGCCCGAGATTATGTCGCAAAATATATTCCCCTCTATGCGGGAAAATTGTGATATCCCTATTTTAACACTTATAATGGATGAGCAATCTGGCAGAGCTGGTTATATCACTCGTCTTGAAGCATTTGTTGATTTAATTAAACGTAAAAAATTTTACAAAAATAAAAGTATACAAAAAGTATAGTGTTAAGTTTTGTGAAGTACTAAAACGCTTAGAATATAAGACTTTTGTGGGTTTTATATAAAAATATTTATTATATATAGCAATTATTTAAATCGTATATACTTTATATATATGTAAATGATAAACACAGGATATTAAGAGAACCTAAAAATAAATTTTATATTCATACTTACCTTACTTACTACCTTTACTAACACACGAGGAAATTGAAAAAGATTTCAGAGGAACAATTTTTGTTCCTTTTTTTTTGTGCTATTCTA
Organism: Candidatus Gastranaerophilales bacterium; assembly: GCA_947626325.1. GTDB lineage: Bacteria > Cyanobacteriota > Vampirovibrionia > Gastranaerophilales > Gastranaerophilaceae > Avigastranaerophilus. Next base: position 3,262 of record CANQRT010000124.1, read on the forward strand.
AATAGTATAAATTTTAAAAGGAGGAACATTAGCATGGAAACATTCGGAATTGAAAAGTGGGGTATAATAAACCCAAAAGCCGTTTACAGAAATCTTACTCCTGCTCAATTAACGGAAAAAGCGTTAGAAAGAGGCGAAGGTAAGTTAAGTAATACAGGTGCTTTAGTTGTAACAACAGGTAAATATACTGGTCGTTCACCTAAAGATAAATTTATTGTTGATACTGATACAATACACAATGAAATAGCATGGGGAAAAGTTAACCGTCCTATTTCAAGAGAAAAATTTGACTCAATAAAAGGTAAAATTGCTGCATACTTAGAAAACAGAGAAGTATTTATATTTGACGGTTTTGCAGGTGCGGATAAAAAATATACAAAAAAATTCAGAGTTATAAATGAACTTGCAAGCCAAAATTTATTTATACATCAATTATTAATCAGACCTACGGCTGAAGAACTTGCAAGCTATGGAGAAGCTGACTATACAATACTTTGCGCTCCTGGATTTAAATGTGATCCTGAAGTTGACGGAGTTAATTCTGAAGCATGCATAGCAATTGACTATGAAGCTCATACAATAATTATCTGTGGTTCTCAATATTCAGGCGAAATTAAAAAATCAGTATTCGCTACAATGAACTATGTAATGACAAAAGAGAACGTACTTCCTATGCACTGCAGTGCAAATATGGATCCTGTAACAGGTGAAACAGCAGTATTCTTTGGATTATCTGGTACAGGTAAAACAACTCTTTCAGCTGATCCTGCAAGAAAATTAATCGGTGACGACGAACACGGCTGGTCTCCTGACGGTGTATTTAATTTTGAAGGCGGCTGTTATGCAAAATGTATTAATCTTTCAGCTGAACATGAACCTGATATTTACAACGCTATTAAATTTGGTTCGCTTGTTGAAAACGTAATTATGGACGATAAAACAAGAGAGTTTGATTTCAATGACGGAAGCTTAACTGAAAATACACGTGTAGGTTATCCTATTGATTACATAAATAATGCTCAAGTACCTTCAAAAGGCGGAATACCTAAAGTTGTTGTATTCTTAACAGCTGATGCATTTGGTGTATTGCCTCCTATTTCAAGACTTAACAAAAATGCAGCAATGTATCACTTTGTTACAGGCTTTACTTCTAAATTAGCAGGTACAGAACGCGGTGTAACCGAACCTCAGCCTACATTCTCAACATTGTTCGGTGAACCGTTTATGCCAATGGACGCTTCGGTTTACGCTAAAATGTTAGGTGACAAACTTGATAAATACGGCACACAAGTATACTTGGTAAATACAGGCTGGGCAGGCGGAAGTGCTGCTTCAGGTGCTAAACGTATGAAATTAAGCTATACAAGAGCAATGGTAACTGCAGCATTAAACGGTTCATTTGATAATGTTGAATTTAAACATCATGACGTATTTAATGTTGATTACCCGTCAAGCTGTCCTAATGTACCTGATGAAATGCTTGACGCACGCGGTATGTGGGCTGATAAAAACGCTTATGACGAGTCTGCAAATAAGTTAGCTCAAATGTTTGAAGATAACTTCAAGGCTAAATATCCAAATATGCCTTCAGAAATTGTAAATGCAGGCCCTAAACCAAAATGCAGAGTTTAATCTGATTTGTTTTAAGAAAG
>CANQRT010000125.1 GCA_947626325.1 Candidatus Gastranaerophilales bacterium
GATGCAGGTGGAGCTTTAGGCGCAGCCCTTGCAGTTTATTATATGGGATTAAATAATGAGCGAAAAGTTAATCCTGATGACTCACAAAAGGGAAGTTTATTAGGCCCTAAGTATTCTGATGAAGAAATACTTGAAACATTAAATAAATATAATGCTAAATATACAAGGTATGACAGTGATGATGAAACTGCAAAAGTAATTGCACGCTATATTTCAGAGGGTAAAAGTATAGGGCATTTCGCTGGCAGAATGGAATACGGGCCAAGAGCTTTAGGTAATAGAAGCATATTAGCTGATCCAAGAAACCGAGAAATGCAAAGAAATCTAAATTTAGCTATAAAAAAGCGTGAATCTTTCCGTCCCTTTGCACCTAGCTGTCTTGAAGAAGATGTTGAAGAATATTTTGCAATAAAAGAGGGTAAAAAATCGCCCTATATGCTTTTAACTCAGCCAATATCTGACAAAATTAAAACTGAATTAACTCAGGAAGAAAAAAATTATAAAGGCATTGATAAATTAAAAGCATACCGCTCAACTTTACCAGCTATAACGCACGTAAATTATTCTGCGCGTATTCAAACAGTATCAAAAAAAGTTAACCCTAGGTATTGGAATATAATTAACGAATTTAAAAAATTAACGGACTGCTCTGTGGTAGTAAATACCTCATTTAACATTAGAGGCGAGCCTATTGTAAATACTCCAGAAAATGCTTATAAGTGCTTTATGTTTACTGATTTAGACGTATTGGTGCTTGAAAACTTTGTCCTGTTAAAGTCCGAACAAAACTCTTTAACAGGTAAAGAAGAATATCAAAAGCAGTTTAAATTAGATTAAACTGTGTGCATTTGTAATAAAAGCTTGAGCATTATAAAATAAAATAGTATTTAAATAAATGGAAAGGCTCTAAGATGAACTATGATATTAATGTAAAACCCATGCGGGGGGGGGAGAAACGTTTTAAAAAATTAATAAACAGTCTTTTTTCTGTAAAAAATGTTTATAAACGAGATAATTATGCAATACTAAGGGATGTATATAAAGAAATTAGTATTTTTGGTTTTAAAATATTTAAAAAAGTTAAACGTTCTCAATATGAAAGATATTTATTTGAAAAAGCAGAACAATTTTTAATTACTGATGTAGTTAATGATTTGAATTATGTTAAATGCAATTTTGATGTCTCTGATATTATCAATAGTAATAATACTAATGATAAGTCAATGGTTGAAAATTTATATAAAAATCTTGATGATGAAGCAAAAAACCATTTAGATAAAATTATAAGCCGTAATGAAAGAGTTGTTAAATATACAAAAGATTTAATTAGACGTCCAAAATCTTATGAAATATATACAAAAGAAGAACTTGAAGAACTAGATAAAAGTATAAAATTTAAAAAGGAAGTGCAAGTATTTGAGGATTATTTTAAGTGGCAGGATTACATTCTTCCTGTAAATTGGTTTGAACCATCAGTATTTTTATATAAACACGGTATTGAAACATTGAAAAATAAAGATTTAATCCAAGGTGTAATTGTTGATGCGGGTGCTAATATAGGTGATTCTGCAATAGTATTTGCTAAAAATTTCCCAAACAACAAAGTAATTAGTTTTGAGCCTATAAAAAGAAATTATAATTTATGCCAAAAAACAATAATGTTAAATAAAATAGATAATGTAATTATAGAAAATATGGGCTTGGGCGATGAAAATAAAATTTCTTATATTAAAAATATGGGTACTCTTGGTACAGGCTCTCAAATTATGGCAGATACAGGCTCAGAAAAAATTGAAATGATTACGTTAGATAGTTACGTTAAAAAGAACAATATAAAAGTGGGATTGATAAAAACCGATGTAGAAGGATTTGAATCTCATTTGTTAAGAGGGGCGCAGGATACAATAAGAACTCAAGCCCCTGTTCTATTAATAAGTATATATCATAACAGTCCTGATTTCTTTAAACTAAAACCAATGGTAGAAGAAATTATGAAAACTTCAGAGCATAAGTATAGATATGATTTCTTTCAGCCTGTGTATAACGCCACAATTGCTGAATGTTTGTTAATTTGTGAAAAAATTTAAAATTTATTGAGAAAAATTCCTAAATCCAATAAAATATTAATATATTGAATTGGAAATACTATGCAGGATAAGAATTTTTTATTAATAGACGGGCATGCACTGGCATATAGATACTTTTTTGCACTTGAAAGAACGGCAATGAAAACGACCGATAATCAGCCTACTTGGGCAGTATTCGGATTTTTTAAGGCGGTCTTTGATTTACTTCAGAATAAAACAATACAACCAGATGCGATAGCCGTTGCATTTGATGTTTCAAGGCATACATATAGAACAGAGATGTATTCAGAATATAAAGCAAACCGTGAAAGCATGCCTGATACTCTAAGAAGCCAGCTTTCCTTAATAGTCGAGGGATTACAAGCTTTAAATATTCCTATTCTAACTAAAGAAGGCTATGAGGCAGATGATGTAATAGGTACAATAGCAGCAAAAGCAAAACAAAAACAGCATAAGACATACATTTTAACTGGGGATAGGGATTCTTTCCAGCTTGTTGATAAAGAAGGATATATTGAAGTAATTATGCCTTCAAAAGGCGAGCTAGTCGAGTTTGATTGGTATAAAGTTTACGATAAAATGGGGGTATATCCTTATCAAATAACTGATTATAAAGGTTTATCGGGAGATACTTCTGATAATATCCCAGGTATTAAAGGAATAGGTGAAAAATCTGCCTGCAAACTGCTTTCTAGGTTTGATAAATTAGAGCAAATTTATGAACATATTGATGAAGTAACGGAAAAAGCACTTAATAAAAAATTGACCGAGGGTAGAGAAATTGCATTTTTAAGCAAAGAACTTGCAACTATTCAGCGAAATTTAGATATAGACTTTGATTTTGACTGTGCAAAACTTGAAATGCCAAACTATGATGCGGTAATTGAATTCTTTAAGAAAAATCAGTTTTATAATTTCTTAAAAAATTCTGAAAATATATTAAAGCCGTTTAAAGTTGGTTCAATGGAAGCTAAAATAGCTGAGCATTGTTTAAATCAAAATACAAACTCAGCTGTTCAAGGACAAATGCAATTAGGATTAGGCTTGGGTGAAATGCTTATAGAAACCTCACATAAGGAGTATAACCACGAAAAAAATATAGTTGATACTCAAGAGAAGCTTAATAAACTTATTGATGAGTTAAAAGCGCAAACTATTTTTTCAATAGATGTTGAAACAACTGGAATAAACCCGCTTGAGTGTGATTTAGTAGGTATTTCTATTGCATACTGCGAGCAAATACAGGCAAAAAACGGCAGAGTTAAAATTGACAAAACAAAAAATGATTTGGTTAAATCATATTACATCCCCGTATTTCACCTTGTAGGACAGCAATTGGAGCTTGAAACTGTAATAAAGGCTTTAGCGCCAGTTCTCGCTGATGAAAATGTTGCAAAAACCTTGCAAAATGCTAAATTTGATTACCATGTTTTATGTCATCACTCAATGCCGATGAAAAATATAATTTTTGATACAATGCTTGCAAGCTACATAAAAGATTCTTCACGTAAACACGGGCTTAAACAGCAGGCAAGCGACTATCTTGATTATATGATGGTTGAATATGAACAGCTGTTAAAAAACAGCTCTGCTTCATTGACAATTGAAACAGTGCCGATTGAAGATGCGGCTTCATACGCTTGCGATGATGCCTTTGCGACTTTGCTTTTAACTGAATATTGGGCTCAAAATCTTGACGAGAAAGAGCTTGACCTTTTATATAATATTGAAGTACCGTTAACAATCGTTTTGGCTAAAATGGAAAAAAACGGCGCCCATATTGATGTTAACTGTTTAAGTGCAATAGATAGCGAGATTAACGAAAAATTAGCTGTTATTGAAGCAAAAATATATGAAGAAGCAGGCGAAAAATTTAATATCAATTCGCCAAAGCAGGTTGGGGATATCCTTTTTGGGAAACTAAATCTTAAAGCAAAAGGAATGAGGTCGAAAACGGGATTTTCTACAAGTGCTAAAGTATTAGAAACACTTGCTGAAGAACATCAAATTGCCAGAGATATTTTAGAACAAAGACACCTTGCCAAACTTAAAAGCACATACGTAGAAACATTGCCCGAATTAAGGAGTCCTAGTGATAACAGAATACATACAAGTTTTAATCAAACAATTACAACAACGGGAAGATTGTCCTCATCAAATCCAAATTTGCAGAATATCCCTACAAGAACAGAGCTCGGAAATAGAATAAGAGGTGCTTTTACCGCAGAAAACTCTGAAAATGTGATAATTTCAGCAGATTATTCGCAAATAGAATTAAGATTATTGGCTCATATATCACGTGATGATAATTTGATTGAGGCATTTTGCTCGGATGAAGATGTACATACTTCTACTGCAAGTAAGGTTTTTGGAGTCAATCCTGAAGAAGTTACAAAGGAAATGCGCTCAAAAGCAAAAGCGGTAAATTTTGGTATAGTATACGGACAATCGCGCTACGGTTTGGCTTCAAGCCTCGGTATTTCGCCATTTGAAGCGCAAGATTTTATTGACAGATACTTTAAAACTTATCCCGATGTTAAAACATATATGGATGAAACAGTTAAATTTGCTTATGCACATGGTTATGTGGAAACCTTGTGGGGAAGAAAACGCTATTTAAGCTCTGGTTTGCTTTCAACTAATGGAAAAATCCAAGAAGCGGCTCAGCGTGCTGCAATTAATGCTCCTATACAGGGCAGTGCAGCACGCTGAGCCGCTTCTTGGATTTTTCCATTAGTTGAAA
>CANQRT010000126.1 GCA_947626325.1 Candidatus Gastranaerophilales bacterium
AGATATTACGCCCTGCGTTGGGTTTAACTATGTTTTAGGAAATTATAATTCAACCTCTTTAAAAGAGATAACAGAAATCATCCTGCCAAAATTCAGAGAAAAATTTATTAAATCCAATCTTAAAGAGTGCTTTAAACACGACTATTGCAAATATTGCCAATACTGTTCGCTACAATCAACGCATGAAACAGGTTTTTTAAAAAAATCACCCATACTTTGCGAGGACGCTAAGGCATACTATAGTGCGTATATTAAAATTAAAAATCAATCCCGCATTCAGCAATAACGTCAAGGAACTCAGAAGTAAGAACTTGTGCAAATACTTTCGGGTCTACCTGCGTTGCTATAAGTGCCAGTACATCAGGCGATAAATTTTCAAACATAGGCATTAATTCTTTAGTTTTTAACTGGGATAATGCTTTTAATATTTCATTTTTTTCCATTTTAGAGAATGGGAACACTAACGCTTCTGGCTCAAATTCCTGCATTAATTCGGGCTTTTTCTTTAATATGCCAGAGATCATCTGCTCCTTGCCTTTACGGTCAAAACTAAGTATATGCTCCATAAATTTATCGTTTTCCATTGTCGACAAATTTTTCATTATATTTTCTTTTTTTTCATAGCAAGGCTGGCCTGTCATATTTTCCATCATTTTTTGCATTTGTGCTTCGTCAACATCTTCCAGCGATTTCATTATCATTTCTCTATTAATTTTGTCATTGGTTAAAAACTTATCTAGAAATTTTTCGGGAATGATTTTTAAGAATTTTTCCGTTTCCATATTTTGCATAACAAGTTTAGACAGAGTCTCAGTAGGAAGCTCAAGCATTAATTTTAAAAGTCCCTCTTGGGTAAATATACTTAAACCTAAAACTAGCTGTGCAGGGTCAAGCAAGCCAATAAACTTTGTTAAATCATCCTTATTCATATTAATAAGAATTAAATATCTGTTTTTAGGATTAATCAGCCCAAACGCTTTAACAAGTTTCTCTGGATCCGTAGTAATCTGAGTTAAGAAATCAGCCGCTTTTCTATTCCCAAGCTCGGCTTCAATTTCCATGATTTCAGTGATACTTTTATTGCGGTACTGCTGAAGTTTATCAATACCGATATTAAAGTATCTGTTTAAATACAATATATCTACGTCTAAACTAATCATATATGCCTATATCTTCGTTATATTTATATAAAGTTTTTTTTACCAAAGAAATTGTATAAAATCATTGAATTGTTATAAAATTTTACATTATTTTTTAATTAATTTATAATGTTCTTGGGTAGATTATGAAAAAATTATTTTTAATTGTAACTTTATTTTTGTTCTTTATTCAATGCAATTCCTGCTTTGGAGAACAAAGTTTTGAAGATAAGAAAAAAGAAATCATTGCGCTATATAGCTCTAATAACCTTGAAGAAGCTTATAAATTGAGCTCTGCTATTACAGAAGATGAAAGAGATTATGAAATATGGTATCTGCTCGGCAATATGTCGCAGGATTTTGACAATGAGGAAAACGCTATTTTTTTCTTTCAAAAATCTATTTTGTTAAAACCTGATTTTGATAAGGCACACTACAATTTAGCCAATATTTATTTAAAGGAAAAAAAATATAACAGCGCAGTTAACGAATACAAACTTGCAATAAAATATAAAAAAGATTTTGCTTATTACTATTATAATTTAGGCTGTGCGTATCTTGGGTTAAAAGATTATAAATCAGCTAAAAATGAGTTTGAGAAAGCTGTAAAACTAAAATCCAATGAGGCAAACTTTTACTACAATTTAGCTTTTACTCTAAAGCAGTTAAAAAAAGATAAAGAAGCAAAATCTGCACTTGAAACATATAACAAACTGAAAGAAAAAGACGGGATATAAGATGTACGATTATTTAAAAGGGACAATAGCTTCAAAACAAATAAACTCTTACCTCGGAGCTTATGTGGTAATAGATGTTAATAATATAGGCTATCTGGTGCATACAGGTAAAAGAACGGTTGAAAAGATACCTGACGGCGAAGTTAAAGTGTACGTATCACTCAGTCATAAGGAAGACTCCATGAGTCTTACGGGTTTTTTAACGAAAGAAGAAAGAGATATATTTAACATACTTCAAAGCGTTTCGGGGATTGGAGTTAAGCTGGCATTATTAATTTTAGACGAATTTTCCATATCAGAGCTTATAGATATAATGATACGTGAGGATTTTAAAGAATTATCCAGAGCAAAGGGAGTCGGGGCTAAGGTCGCGCAAAAAATTATTCTCGAGTTAAAAGATAAGTTAATTAACTGGTCAAACGTAACTCCTGTAGATGTTGCAGATATTGAAACATCAAAAGAAATTAATTCTGATTCAATAGTTGAAGTTCAAAGTGTTTTAATCTCTCTAGGCTATAGCGTAAACGAAGCAAAAAATGCTATAAAAGAAGTATTAAAATACAATAAAGATTGCACTAAGACGGAAGATATATTAAAACATTCGCTTGAATATCTATCAAAATTAGCATAAAAGAGGCAGATTATGAAAATATTATATGCGGCATTTGAATTGGCACCGTTTACAAAAGTAGGGGGACTCGCCGATGTTATGGGTTCTCTGCCTAAGCATATTGAGGATAAAGATACTCAAATCGCAATATTTACTCCGCTTATCGGAAGCATAGATAAACAAAAATACGGAATAAAAGAGCTTGAAAATTCAAGATTGCAGTTGCGCTTCGGTTATGCCGAATATGTTTTTACTCTTTCAATGTGCAAGCTCCCGCATACTGATATTAATGTATTTTTTATAGATAATCCCAAGTTTTATTCCTGCTTTAACTGCGTATACCCCCAAGGTATAGACAGCTGGTATGAGCAGGAAAGATTTATTTGTTTTTCTAAAGCCGTTTTAGAATATGCAAGAGCCTTAAATTTTAAGCCTGATATAATTCATTGCAACGACTGGCACACGGCAATGATACCCGTTTGGTTAAAAACTTCATATAAAAATGATGATTTTTATAAGAATACAAAAACAGTATTTTCCATTCACAATTTAGCATATCAGGGCAGATATTTTCCTGAAATTCTTGATTTTACAGGTATCAGCAGAAATGAAGTATATCATCAAAACGGGCTTGAGGATTGGGGAAATCTCGATTGGATGAAAGGTGCAATTAATTATTCCGATAAAATAATTGCGGTATCGCCAAAATATTCGCAGGAAATCCTAACCTACGACTACGGCGAGGGCATGGATTGGACACTAAGAAACAATCAATATAAATTAGAAGGGATTTTAAACGGTATAGATTACGACGAATTTAACCCAAAAACCGATAAATTAATAAATTATAATTATGATATTAAAAATTTAAAAAACAAAGAAAAGTGCAAACAGGATATATTAAAAGAATACTGGCTGGAATACAAAAAAGACCGCCCGCTAATTGCAATCATTTCAAGACTTGTAGAACAAAAAGGATTTGATTTATTAAAAGCTGTTGAAAATGAATTAAGAGAGCTTGAAGCGGATATTATTGTTTTAGGCACGGGCGAAAAAAGGTATGAGGACTTTTTTGTTTGGTTAAGCTACAATTCAAAAAATATACGTTCAAGGATAGAATATCGTGCAGACCTGTGCAATAAAATATACGCTGGAGCAGATATGTTTTTAATGCCGTCAAAATTTGAACCTTGCGGATTATCTCAATTAATAGCTATGAAATATGGAACAATTCCAATAGTAAGAGCCACAGGCGGGCTTGATGATACGGTAAAAGCTTACCCTAATGAAAATGCTGACGGATTTAAGTTTTATAATTACAATGCTCATGAAATGCTCGGCACTATACAATATGCAATAAATACTTATAAAAACAAAAAAGAGTGGCAAAATCTTACTAAAAACGCAATGAGCGCAGATTTTTCATGGGCTAAAAGCGCGAAAAAGTATAAAGAAGTTTATAATTACTTAATACGACATACTGAAGTTGCCGTATTGCAAGATGTAGCACAGCAATAATTTCCACAATCAAATGGTAGATTCGGGGCACACCCTGCTGACTTAACAGCTATTAATTGTGAACCGCTTTCTATTATATCAGGAAACATACTCATTATCTCTGTTTCATTTAATTGGCTTAAATCTGTTTCTTCCATTGTTTCTACTCCGTTTGTTTATAGTTTTAACATCTTTCCTAACTTTTTATTTGTTTTTTCATCTATTCTGAAAAATCCAGAAAATGGAGTGAATGTCATTTCGTTAAAGTATATTTGATTTTTGTATAACAGCCAGTCCACCCTCACCAGTTTGAACCCCTTTGATAATGTTTTCGATAACTCCACAGCCTCTTTTATTGTTTGTGTTGGGGGTTCGTTTTCTTTTATATATTCGGGACTTAATATCAGTTCACTTTCACTGAAATCTTCATTATATACACTCACCCTTGCAGGTATGCTGTACTCTATCTTTTGATAAAGTTTTGGTTCTCCGTTAAAACAATATATTTCATATTCAATTGGGTATGTTTTTTCTTCTTCTATCAGTATCGGTTCTATTATTATCTTTGGCTCTATCCCCTTATACTGCATCTCAAACCCTGCCCACGGGAAAAACGTCTGACTCATCCACCCGTTAAAGCACTCTTTTATATATTTAAATAACGCTTCCTCTTTTACAAATTCTTCTTTATCTTTTATCTTATACTGCCATTTACATCCATGGTTCGCTTTAATAATAAAAGAACAGGGTAAGGTATTAAATGGGATATCTTCAAATTTATCACCTATCCATAATACAGGCTTTAA
>CANQRT010000127.1 GCA_947626325.1 Candidatus Gastranaerophilales bacterium
AATATAAAAGATTACCAAGATTTAATAGATACAATAGCGAAGGTAGAGTATAAAAAGTTATCGTCAAAACATTTAATTGATTTTTCGGAGCTTATAAATATCGGAACACAGGTAATACATAAATTATGTGCGAATGCTGAGCCTGATAAATATAATAAATCATACCTTTCAACGGCGATAAAATGGGCAATAAGAAATGAAATCAGGCGCAGATATAAGTGGTATGTATTAAAAAATCGGCAGGATATTAGTGTTGATGAGGAAAATCAATCAGAGATAAGAGAGGCTGTTTATAAAACTATTTTATCTGTTGATGAAATGGCAGAGGGTGATAATCCAACTCAAATAAAGGATTCAAAGCGAAATCCAGAAGAAACAATAATCTTTTCAGAATTAAGCGAAAGTATAAAAGAAGCAATAAAGAATTTGCCTGCACGTGAAAAAGAATTAATTGAATGTAAATTCTTCAAGGATAAAAAATTAAGAGAAATCTCGGAGGAATTTAATTTATCACCGTCTAGAATATCAAGGATTATACAATCTGGCTTAAATAAAATAAGAAAAGAGTTAGTAAAGCAAAATCTTGTTTAAAACAATGCTTATGCATTGTTTTAATTTTTAGAAAAGGAGAGAAGTATGTCAAAATTAATAAGTGGAATAATGTCATATATATTACCCCCGTCAAATGATTTATTTTATTCATTATTTGAGACAGGTACACAATATTGTAAACAAGCAGCAGAGCTTTTCGATGAAATTTTAACTGATGGAATAACTGAAGAAAGAATAGCAAGAGCAAAAGAGTATAAACATGCCAGCAGTAGAAATATAAAAAAGACTTTAGAGGTGTTAGATACTTCCTTTGTAACTCCGATAGATAGAGAGGACATACAAAATATAGCGACTTTACTGCACAAAATAACAAAGAAAATAACAAAATCATGTTTAAATATAAAAATATATAGATTAGAAGAAGTAACAGAAAATTTAAGAAATCAAGCTCAAACGTTAATTTCAGCTACTAATGAACTAGGTTTAATATTTGCTAATTTTAAAAGACCTACAATTTCAGATATGACAGCAAAAAACTTGAAAATGAAAGAAATAGAAACAAGAGGGGACGAAATTTTAATATCTGCTACAGAGGCTTTATTTTCAGGTAAATATGATGCTTTGAATGTAATAAAATTAAGAGATATCCATAAAGATTTAGAAAATGCGCTTGATAGCTGCTATAGTGTATCAGATGCAGTAGTTAGTGTAGTTCTCAAATTGAGTTAAGGGGCGCTATATGACACTTACCATAATATTATTAATATCTGTAATTGTGTGTGCATTAGCCTTTGACTATATAAACGGTTTTCATGACTGCGCTAACTCAATAGCTTCTGTAGTTTCAACAAAAGTACTATCACCTAGACAGGCAGTGCTGTATGGTGCTACTCTTGAGGGTACTGGTGCTTTGTTAGGAGTTAATGTCGCAAAAACTATAGGGGCAGGAATTATATCCACAGATACAATTACCCTTCAAGTTATTTTATGTGCTCTTATAACAGCTGTTATATGGAACTTATTAACATGGTGGTTTGGGCTTCCTTCAAGCTCATCGCATGCCTTAATAGGGGGGTTATTAGGTTCAGCCTTTATTCATGCAGGAATAAATACAATAAATTTTACAGTGTTGATTGATAAAGTAATAATACCTATGTTCGCTTCACCATTAGTCGGGTTTACGGTAGGTTTTATGGTAATGTGTTCTTTTTTAAGATTGTTTTATAAAATGAAACCCGATGTTATAAACAGACGATTTAGACGTGTTCAAATAGTTGCTTCAGGGTTAATGGCGCTTAGTCATGGGTTGAACGATGCTCAAAAAACAATGGGTGTAATAACAATGGCATTAGTTACAGGCGGTGTAATTGTTATGCCTCCAGGTGAATTTAATATCCCTATATATGTAAAAATAGTCTGTGCAATAACAATGGCATTAGGAACAATGACAGGCGGCTGGAAAATAATAAAAACAATGGGAAGTAAGATAATAAAATTAAAACCGATATCAGGTGCTGCTGCTGATTTTTCAGCCTCATCAATAGTAATGACAGCTTCGATATTTGGTATACCATTATCTACAACACATGTAGTTTCGACTGCCATAATGGGTGTTGGAACTGCAATAAAACGCGGAGCGGTTAAAACCAATATAATAAAAAATATTGTAACTGCATGGGTGCTTACAATTCCCTGCTGCGTTATAATATCATTAATATTATATTCATTGTTAAAACATATACCTCATTAAAGGAGATAAAATGGCATTAAAATCAATACAATACAGAACTCAAGGAACATGCTCGGCATTAATAAATGTAGTTGTTGATGGCGATATAATATATGATGTAGAGTTTATAGGCGGTTGCAGCGGCAATTTACAAGGGATTAGAGAATTGGTTAAGGGCATGCATATTGATGACGTTATTAGTAAATTAAAAGGTATCAAATGCGGTTCTAAGCAAACGAGCTGCCCTGACCAGCTTGCAATGTGTCTTATGGAATTAAAAAATAAACTCTCTCAGGAAGCATTAAAATAAAAAAGGAAATAAAGTGACTATAGAATTAGAAAAAAAACAAGGATTAATAGCAGGGAACGGACAATTACCTATTCAACTGGCAAAAAATGCTGCTGAAAACGGGTTTGAAGTTTTTGCTATTTCTTTATCTTCTGATAACAAAAAAGAATTAAAAAAATATTGTAAAAAAGTATATGATTGTGCTCCTGGCGAGCTGTTAAAAATTAAAAAAGCGCTTCTTGATGAAAATATAAAACAGTTAACATTTATAGGAAAAGTATCAAAAAGTTTGGTTGTAAAGCGTCCTAGATTTGATGCGTTAGCTATAGAGTTTTTAAAACAGGCTAAAAGATTAAATGATGATGCAATAATGTTATTTTTAGTTGATGAACTCGCAAAACTTGGTATCACAGTATTAGACCAGACTATATTTATAAAAAATTTAATGGTTCCTAGAGGAGTGCTTGGTAAAATAAAGCCAACAGAAGAAATGCTTTCTGATGTTGAGTATGGATATAAAATTGCAAAAGAAATGGGGCAATTGGATATAGGTCAATCCGTAGTTATAAAAGACAGAATGATAATGGCTATAGAAGCTATTGAGGGAACTGATAGGTGTATAAAACGCGGATGTAAATTGGGTAAAAACAATTCAGTTATAGTAAAGGTTTCAAAACCCAATCAGGATAAACGCTTTGACATTCCAGCATTCGGCTTAAATACATTAAAGAATATGAAAAAATATAAAGCTAAACTTATTGCCGTGGAAGCTAATGAGACTATTCTTGTTGATAAGAAAAAAACAATTGATTTTGCAGATAAAAATAATATAGTAGTTATGGCGGTATGAAAAAATTATTTATTATTACAGGCGAATATTCAGGGGACAGGCATGCAGCTGATGTTGTCAGGGAGTTAAAAAAAATAAATCCTGATATAGAAATAGAGGCGGTAGGTGGTCAAAATCTTGCTTCCGAGGGAGTAAAATTGTACTGTGATCATTCTAAAATGTCCGCAATGGGATTTAATACTAAAATTATTTTAAACCATATAATGCTTGGACGCCGTGTTGCAAAGTATTTAAAAAATGAATATAAGCCTGATATGGTATTAATGGTTGATTATGGCGGATTTAATTTGAATTTATCCAAAGTAATATCTAAATTTGTAAATAAAATATATTATTATATTTCTCCGCAAATATGGGCATCAAGAAAGTGGAGAATACACACGGTAAAGAAAAATATAAATAAAGTAATGACAATATTTCCTTTCGAAAAGGAAATGTATGATAAAGCAGGAATTGACTCTGAATTTGTCGGTCATCCATTAATAGCTGAAATGCCAGAGAAAGCTGATAAAAAGGAATTTTTTGAAGAAAACGGATTAAATATGGAAAAACCGCTAGTATCAATATTCCCAGGTTCAAGAGTTTTTGAAATTAATAATTTGCTAAATCTTTTTTGTGAAACGGCAAAAATTATAAAAGAAAAAAATCCAAATGTTCAATTTGCGTTGGCGCAAGCTCCTAGTATCAAAGATAAATTAATTAATCCTATTTTAGATAAATATAAAGAATTAAATATAAAAGTGTTAAAAAATAAAAATTACGGACTGTTATCCGTATCGGATGTATTGATACTTGCCTCAGGTACGGTAGCTTTAGAGGCTGCATTATATGAAACACCAATGATTATAAGCTACAGAGGCCCATGGTTTTTGTATTTCGTATATAGAATAGTTAGATGTATAAAACGAGTATGCCTGCCAAATATAATCATGGATGAGGATATAGTTCCTGAACTATTACAGACAAATGCGAATAAGAAAAAAATATCAGAAGAAATAAATCGGCTTTTAAATGATATTAATGAAAGAAATAAAATGATTTCTTCATTGAAAAATGTTAAGCAAAAATTAACAGATATGAAACCTGCTGCTAAGGTGGCAAAAATAATATCTGATAATATTTAACGGAAATTTTTAATAAATTTTTTGGCAAAAATATAACAATATGTTAAGATAAAAATGTAAAACTTTATTACAAAAAAGCAATTTTTTTGATTTAAAGATTTATAATTAACGTAC
>CANQRT010000128.1 GCA_947626325.1 Candidatus Gastranaerophilales bacterium
TTAAATTCAAATGGATTTAAAGAAAATGAAATTATTAAAAGTGTGGATATAGGCTATAATCTTAGTGAATTAAAC
The DNA here is from genome assembly GCA_947626325.1 of Candidatus Gastranaerophilales bacterium. GTDB lineage: Bacteria > Cyanobacteriota > Vampirovibrionia > Gastranaerophilales > Gastranaerophilaceae > Avigastranaerophilus. The sequence goes on from CANQRT010000128.1 coordinate 76, forward strand.
AACAAAGTTAACGAAATTTTAAATAAATTTTATTCTAAAGAAATTAGTAATATTGTAATTATAGGAATTAGCGATAAATTGTCTGCAATGAGCGATTATATTACAGAATTTATTGCAAAAGCACCTCAGGATTGGTTTATTATTTCTTATGCTTACGATTATGAACGAGAAAATTTCTGGTTTGCAAATCCTTATTATGATTTTTCAATGCTGTATAATATAATAGAACAATTGAATGATGAAATTGTAAGCAAGAATTTAAGCATATTTTTAGTTGATTGCGCTGTAAATACAATATCACACATATTTAATCTCATTCATTTAAAAGTTAACAATATTTTTCTTGGCCCGTGCTGTCCTAATATAATGAACCCAATATTATCAAACGGATTAAATAAATTATTTAATGTACATGAAATGACTATACCTAGTGAAGATATAAAAATTCTGCAATAAAAAAGAGGAAAATTTAAAATCTTCTTTTTATTAAGAAATATTAAAAAAGCACAAGTTTTTATATTTAAACTTGTGCTGCATAATTAATAATAATTAAATTAATTAGCTATATTTTTTATATATTAATACTGCATTATGACCGCCAAATCCAAATGAATTTGTTAGTGCTACGTTTACAGGTATCTTCTCAGCTTTATTCGGCACATAATTTAAATCAGCTACTTCTTCATCAAGATTATCAAGATTTATAGTAGGTGGTACAATGCTGTCATTTATTGCGTGAATACATATTACTGACTCAGCTGCACCAGAAGCACCTAACATATGTCCAGTTTCAGATTTCGTTGAGCTGACTCTTAATTTCGAATTCTTTTTTCTGTCTCCAAATACCGTTTTAATTGCCATTGTTTCAGCGATGTCGCCAAGATGTGTACTTGTTCCGTGAGTATTAATATAATCAACCTCCTCAGGTTTTATTCCAGCATCTTTTAGGGCAAATTCCATTGCTTTAGCAGCACTTGAACCGTCAGGACATGGAGCTACAACATCAAATGCGTCGCCTGTTTGTCCAAAGCCAATAATTTCCGCATATATTTTAGCATTTCTTTTAAGAGCATGTTCAAGTTCTTCCAATATTAACACACCTGCACCTTCTGCCATTACAAAACCGTCACGGTCTTTATCATAAGGTCTTGAAGCCTTTTCGGGTTCATCATTTCTTTTTGAAAGAGTCTTTGCTGCTGTGAAAGCACCTAAGCCGATTGTACAAATGGCTGCCTCACTTCCACCTGCAATTACCGCATCAGCCTCATCATATTGTATTGCTCTAAACGCATCACCAATACAATGTGCCGCAGTTGCGCATGCTGTTACTATCGCTTTATTTACACCCTTTGCGCCCATTTCAATTGATATTTTCCCTGCACCCATATCACAAATTAACATGGGAATTGTAAATGGTGAGCATTTTGTAGGCCCTTTTTTCAGCATATCAGCATAACTCTTTTCTATAGTGTGAAATCCGCCTGCTGCTGAACCTACTATTACTCCAAATCTATATGGATCAATTCCGCTTTCTTTTATTTTTGAATCTTCTACAGCTTCTCTGGCTGCTACTATTGCATATTGCAAGTATTTATCCAGTCTTCTTGCTTCTTTGGGCTCAAAATAGTCAATAGGATTAAAAACTGTTTCTTTTATTTCACCGCCGATTAAAACAGTGTGTCTGCTCATATCTTCCATATTCTCAATTTTAGAAACAGCACTTCTGCCGTTTACAACTCCATCCCATAACTTATCTGAGCCGACTCCATAGGGTGATACTACACCCATGCCTGTTATTACTACACGTCTTTTTGTCATTTTCTCACCTATTTTGTATTTTATCTATTAATAAAATGAGGAGAACTTGCACTATCCAAGCACCCCTCATTAAACCTGTATTGATTTATCGGGCAATTATGAATTTGCTTCGATATAATTTACCGCATCTTGTACTGTTGCGATTTTTTCTGCTTCTTCATCAGGAATTTCGCATCCGAATTCTTCTTCAAATGCCATTACCAACTCAACTGTATCTAATGAATCTGCACCTAAATCTCCTGTAAAGCTTGCTTCGGGAGTAACTGCGCTTTCATCTACGCTTAATTGTTCTACAACAACTTTTTTTACTCTCTCTAAAATGTCACTCATTTCTTTTACCTCATTTTAACTAATACTTATTATTTTTATTATGATTTTATTATACTATTTACAAACAAATTTGCAAATTTGTAAACTATACAACCAGTCCGCCGTCTACTCCGATTACCTGACCTGTTATATACAGTGCATCATGAGCTAAAAATTTAACAGTTTTTGCTATATCTTCTGGTTGCCCAAGTCTTTTTAGCGGTATATGCTCGGTTATTTTTTCCGTATCTAAATCTTTTGTCATGTCAGTTTGTATAAAACCAGGAGCAATTGCATTAACTCTTATGTTTCTTGAACCAAGTTCTTTTGCAAGTGATTTTGTTAAACCTATTAATCCTGCTTTTGCTGCAGAATAATTAGCCTGCCCTGCATTGCCCATTACACCCACAATGCTTGACATGTTAATTATACATCCGCTGCGTTGTTTTACCATTGTTTTTATTACTGCATTTGACATATAAAACGCACTGTTTAAATTTGTATTTATTACTGCTTCCCAGTTTTCACTGCTCATTCGCATAAATAAACCGTCACGGGTTATACCTGCATTATTTACTAAGATTTCAACACTGCCGAAATCCGTCAAGATTTCTTCTACAGCCTTTGAGCATGCTTCTTTATCTGCAACATTAAACTTGTATGCTTTTGCTTTTACTCCAATTGATTTTAATTCTTCTATCGTTTTAGCAGATGCTTCATCATTTCCTGCATAGCATACAGCTATATTATATCCAGCTTTTGCAAGCTCTATTGCACAGGCTTTTCCAATTCCTCTTGAAGCACCAGTAACTATTGCCGTTTTATTATCTGCCATTATACAAGCTCCCTTTCTTTATTATTTGTTATCTCATTTATTGTGCTTTCTAATGACTCATAGTCAAATATATTATATGTTTTTAATTCTGCATCAATTTTTTTATTTAAGCCTGCAAGCACTTTCCCTGGCCCAAGCTCTATGAAATCAACCACTTCATTTGATTTTATATTATTTATAGTTTGTGTCCACATTACTGATGAATATATTTGTTTTGGAAGCTTATTTTTAAATGATATACCTTGAGTTTCAGCTTTTGCATCAACATTTGTATATACAGGAATATTTGTATCAGTAAAGTTAAATTGACTTATATACTCATCAAAGATTTTTCCAGCTTCATTCATCAAAGGTGAATGGAATGCTCCTGATACTGCAAGAGGAATTACTCTTTTTGCTCCTGCTTCTTTAAATTTATCCAGACTTGTGTTAATTTCGTTCTTATCACCTGTTATTACTACTTGTCCTGGGCTATTATAGTTCGCCACATAAACATTTTTTAATTGTTGTGTAATATTAATAACTGTTTCGTTATCAAGTCCTAAAACTGCAGCCATAGAACCGTTTGTTTTCAGCGCTGCTTCGTTCATTAATTCGGCTCTTTTTTGTATTAATTTTAGTATTGTCTTTAAATCTGCACCGCCTGCAGCATATATTGCAGCATACTCACCAAGACTGTGACCTGCAGTGCAAACTGCATTTACATTATATTTTTCTTTTAATGCTTCATAAGCAGCAATAGACACAGTTAAAATACAAGGCTGAGAATTTATTGTTTTCGTTAATTCTTCATCACTGCCATTAAAACATATATCAGATATTGAACGGTCCAAAACTTCATCTGCTGTGTCAAAAACTTTTCTTGCTGCAGGTGAATTTTCGTACAATTCTTTTCCCATTCCCTGTTTTTGAGCACCTTGCCCAGGGAATATTAATGCAAATTTATTCATTAAGCTATACCTTCTCTTAATCTTACTACAGTAGTACCCACGGTCATGCCTGCGCCAAAGCCAGTCAATATCGCAGTTGCAGGAAGTTTTATCTTGCCAGATTGTATTGCTTCAGTAAGTGCAATCGGGATTGACGCTGCCGAAGTATTAGCATATTCCTGAATATTTGATATTACATGCTCAGGGTTAAATTCAAGTCTTTTTTCGAGTGCTTCAATAATTCGCATATTAGCTTGATGCGGAACAAGATAATCTATTTCACTCATCTTTAATCCTGATTTTTCAACGCATTCTTCAATATAACCAGGGAGTTTTGTAACTACATATTTATAAACTTCTTTTCCGTTCATCTTTATATACATTTGTTCAAGATTATTAGGTTCAACAAGCGGACAATTTTTTCCAGGGATAGGCATTTTAATATAATCACCTAATTGACCTTCCGATTTTAAACTTACAGCAAGAATGTCATCTTGTTCATCATCTGATACTGTTAACATCATAGCGCCTGCTCCGTCACCAAATAAAACGCAGGAAGTTCTATCCGTCCAATCAAGACACCTTGAAACTGCATCTGCAGCAACAATTAAAACAGTTTTTGCTGCTTCTGATTTAATTAAAGCCCTAGCAATGCCCATTCCATATATTAACCCCGAGCATGCCGCAGTTAT
>CANQRT010000129.1 GCA_947626325.1 Candidatus Gastranaerophilales bacterium
ATGCAATCTGCCCATTAGAAGTAAAGAAACAACTACAATATGATTTATTTAAAACAATCAAAAAACGGAGAAGGTGGGATTCGAACCCACGGTGCAGATTACTCCACACAACACCTTAGCAGGGTGCCGCCTTAAACCTACTCGGCCACTTCTCCATAAGTTATATCAATCTTAACATAAATATATTATTTTATTCAAGTTATACTGACAAATTTTATTTTTACGGTATTTTATTTTTTTGAAAAGGGAGATTTATTTTGAAAATTACACCTATATCGTACTCCAATATTAATTTTGGATATAATAAACAATTAAATAATGAACTTAAAGAAGCTCTTAAAACATATCCCGATAGAGAATGGGCAAATATGTTATCTTCATTAAATAATCAATGTAATGATGTTGAAAATAAGTTAGAAAAAATATCCAAAAATGAAGTAAAAAAGCATAATGGCAAGCATTCATCTAAGTATTATGATTATTTTGATATTTTTATGGGGTTAAAAGAAATGGTTGTTTCTTTTGTTTCTACAACTTTTGAGAATTTACATTTTGCTGATAGAGAATACAGGCATTACGAGGAAGAATACAAATCATTAGGTTCAAACCCTGATGATTGGCGTAATGATATTTTGGACATGATTTATGCTTGGACAGAAAATGTACCTAAAAAGGTTAATCCAAAAAGCAGTGAAGTCGCAAATACAAGTCTGCAAAATGCTTCGGGGGGGGGTAGTAATGTATCTCAAAGCGATAGTAAATCTTCCCCAGATGTAAAACCTCAAGATATTATTCCACCTTTAAAAAAAGCGGTGGAGGATAATTCATTATTACAAACATTTGTTCCTAGTGAAACCACTCCAAAAGGCTTTACCGATGTTGCTGGAATGGATAGTGTTAAATCTGAATTGAATAACGGTATTTTACTTGCTGTTAAAAATCCAGAGCAAGCAAAGCAGGATTTGCAAGAATACGGAAGAAAAACGCCTAAAGGATTACTTTTATACGGGCCTCCTGGCTGCGGTAAAACATATATTACTCAAGCGCTTGCAATGGAAGCGGGTATTCCTTTGTACATATTGGATATTGGGCAATTGGGGTCTTCATTTATAAATAAAACTTCTAAAAATATTAAAGCTGCTTTTGATGAGGCAATAAAAATCGCTAATGATAGCGGCAAGCCTTGCTTATTGTTTATGGATGAAATTGACTCTTTAGCTTTTGACAGAAATTCAAGAACTGATAACGAAGATATTAAACAGGTAGCTGCTTTGCTTCAATCTATTGATTTGGCAAAACAAGCAAATGTTTTTGTTATAGGCGCTACAAATAAGTATAATCTTCTTGATCCTGCTATTAGGCGCCGTTTTGATTCTAAAATTTTTGTTTCTATTCCTGATTTTGAAGCAAGAAAGGCTTTATTAAAAAAACAACTGCAAGGTAAATCAAAGGCAGCATTACTACTTAGTGATGAAAGTGCTATTGATAGCATTGCAAAGCAATTGAATGGTTTTTCTAATGATTCAATATGCAAAATAGTTTCAAATGCAGCTTTAAATGCTTTGAATAGGAATAGAGCTGATATTTCAGAACAAGACTTTATTAAGGCAATTGCTGAAACTTCAGAAGAAAAACCTGATATTAAATCATATTTAGCTGAAAATAATGAAACTAAACCTAAAATAGGTTTTTCGTCAAAATGATTTAAACTTGCAAGTGCTTTTTAATTGAAAGCATACTTCCGCTTGCACTGAAGAATATTGCCATTATGAATATGCAGAATACAACTACGTTCATTGAAAGTTCTGCTGATGCAACATTAAAGAAATTATGTAATTTTGTTAATCCATTTTGAACGGTATTTAAAGGTATTAATGATATTACAGCACCTAAAAATCCGTATATAGCTCCTTGTAGAATTAATGGAATTTTTATATACCAGTTGCTAACACCCATTAAACGCATTATTTCAATTTCATCTTTTCTGGATTGAATTACTAACTGTATCGTGCAATTAATTATTATTATTGATAATATAGCAACAGCAATCAACACAAATACTGTTACCGTGTTAAATACATTTGTAACAGTTTGAAGTTTTTTTGCCATTTCTTGAGCATAAGACATATCTTGTATGCCGTTAACTTTTTTAATACTGTCACAAACGCTTACAATGTTAGCAGGGTCATCTACAGTAATGTGTAGAGTATCTGGCAGAGGATTATCTAGACCTGATATATCCATTTCCTTATTCATCTGCGCCCATGCTTCTTCTTTTGTAATTATGGTTATATTTTTAACATGTTCAACTTCTTTTAATCTTTGTGACATATAGACAGGATCTGTATTGGGTTTTAAATAAACAGATATTTCAAATTCATTCCCAAGCTTATCTACAAAAGAACTTAATGAAAAACTTGTTCTGAATAATGCGCCAAATATCGTTAAAATTGCAGCCATTGCAGCAATTATTGCTATATTAATAAGCCCTGTTCTTTTTATTCCGTAAATTGTTTCCATAGCAATTCTGTACATTATCCTTATAGATGATAAATGTCTTTGAGGAATATGTTTTTTTACGGTTTCTTTAATAATACGTTTTTTACTCATAAGTACCTGCCTGGACATCTCTTACAATTTGTCCCTGCTCCATAGTTATTACTCTTTTTCTAAAATAGTCTACTATATCTCTATCGTGAGTTGAAACTATAACAGTTATACCCTTTTCATTAATTTGTTCAAGTATTTGCATAATTTCTAGAGAATTTTTAGGGTCAAGATTACCAGTAGGTTCATCTGCTATTAACAGTGGAGGCCCATTAACAATTGCTCTTGCAATGCTTACTCTTTGCTGTTCACCGCCTGATAATTCTGTAGGTTTAGCGTTCATTTTATTTGATAATCCTACTACTTTTAATGCACCAATTACTCTTTCTTGTATTTCCTTTGAACGCATACCTAAAGTTCTTATTACGTATGCAATATTATCATACACGCTAATGTTGGGAAGCAGTTTATAATCTTGGAATACAATTCCCATACAGCGTCTTATATTTGGTATTCTGTCGTTAGGGAGTTTTGCTATATTTATGTTGCCTATCATAACGGTGCCTGAGGTGGGAGTTTCTTCTCGGTAAAGAAGTTTCATTAATGTTGATTTACCTGCCCCAGAAGGCCCAGTTAAAAATACAAATTCACTTGACATTATGTCTAAATTTATATTTTGCAGTGCATATATATCTTTATACTGTTTATATACATTTTTTAACTGTATCATTTAATTATTCCTATAATATTTTGTGCTAATTTTTCACTTGTTAGTCCGTAAAATTCCATTAATTCTTTAGCGTTTCCGCTTTGTCCAAATTCATCATTTATCCCAAGTCTTGTAGTTTTTACTGGATAATTTTCGCTTAAAATCTCACATACACAGCTTCCCAGACCGCCTATTATTGAATGATTTTCTATTGTAATTACTCTTTGAGTCTTTTTAGCCGAGTTGATAATTGTTTCCTTGTCAGCGGGCTTAACAACTGGCATACTGATAACTTCAGCATTTATCCCTTTATCTTTTAATATTTTAGCACAATCTAAAGTTTCCACCAAAGTTTCACCGTTTGTTATCAGGGTAACATCTGTTCCCTCTTGCATTATCGGTGCTTTTTTAATGTTAAATTTATATGAAGTATCGTAAACATCAGGCAGATTTGTTCTTGCTATTCTAATATAAAACGGCCCGTAAGTATTAGCAGCATATCTGACTGCTTCTTTAGTTTCTATTTCATCAGCAGGAACTATAACTGTCATATTTGGAATAGAACGCATTAAGGATATATCTTCAAGTGATTGGTGGCTGGCTCCGTCTTCGCCTACAGTAATTCCGCCGTGAGTTGCCGTTATTTTAACATTTAAATTTGAATAACAAATAGTATTTCTAATTTGTTCCCAAGCCCTGCCTGTTGCAAACATTGCAAAAGTTGATACAAATGGAATTTTTCCTGTACATGCCAGTCCTGCAGCAGTTGTCATTAAATCTTGTTCGGCTATTCCTATATCAAAAAATCTTTCTGGGAACTCTTTTGCAAATATTTGTGTCTGTGTTGAGCAAGATAAATCAGCATCTAAGACAACAATATTTTTATTTTCTCTGCCAAGCTCCAGCAGAGTATTCCCGTATGCGTTTCTAACTGATTTACATTCTCTTGTCATGTTTATTTCCCCTCAAAGAGTTCTTTAAGTGCTAAATCTAATTGCTCGTCGTTTGGAGCTTTACCATGCCAGCTCGGGTTATTTTCCATAAAGGAAATTCCTTTACCTTTTATGGTATGAGCTATAATTGCAGTTGGTTTCGCATTATCCTTTGATTTTATTAATGCGTTATATATTTCGTCATAATTATGACCATCAATTTCAATAGTATCCCAGCCGAAGGCTTTAAATTTTGAGTTAATATCACCTAAAGACTTAACATTATCTGTTTTACCGTCAATTTGAAGTCCATTATAATCAATTATAGCGGTAATATTGTTAAGTTTATGATGAGCGGCATTCATTGCTGCTTCCCATACGCTTCCTTCTTGGAGCTCTCCGTCACCAAGCAGTACATATACACGGCTTTTAATATTGTCTAATCTTAAACCAAG
>CANQRT010000130.1 GCA_947626325.1 Candidatus Gastranaerophilales bacterium
ATAAGTATTTTCTAATACCCCCAAGTAACTGTCCAAAGTCTGATTTGCTATTCCCATAGAAGAAGTGATTTTAGATTTGTCTATAAACTTTGAAGAATACGATGCAATTATAGCGGCAAGCTCCTTTAAGCTATCTTGTCTTTTTATGTTTGCAATATCTTTTAAATCGTACTCAATTATTGTATCAATATAATCTTTATACCAAGAAACTCTATCTGCTTGTTTTTTATAGTTTAAAGGTTCAGGAAATCCGCCTTTAAAAATGATTTCAGAAATTTTTTCCTTGTTATATCCGCTATTATTTACAAAGTCTTGATTTTTTAACCTATTTAAAAAATTCGGTTTTTTTCTTAATATTTCACCCGTTGTAAGAGCTCTTAAACGTATCTTTTTTACACGACCTGCAAGCGATTCTTTTATTGTAGGCAAGGTCTGAATATTAACGGAGCCCGTTAGAAGATATTGTCCGTATCTTGTATTTTCATCAACAGCTTTTTTAATGGCAGTAATGAGTTTCGGAACACGTTGAACTTCATCTATAATCATTGTTCCTTTTGATAATTCAATAAAGCCTTGAGGGTCATTTTCTGCTGCTTGTAATAGTGTTGTATCATCTAAGGTTCTGTATATTGCCTGCTTGTTTATCAAGGTTTTTGAAGTAGTTGTTTTTCCGCATTGTCTTGAACCCGATAAAATAACTACCCGTCTTGTTTTTAATGCTGATTTAATATTTGTTTCCTGCCATCTTTTATACATTAATACCTCTCCCCCGCGCGCAAAAATTAAAATTAAAAAACCCGCAAAAATTAAAGTATATACCTCGCAATTATTGTAATACAAAACCCGCAAAAATGCAACTTCGTTCTTTAAAGATATATTCTAATTAAACTCTATACATAGAAGCGATGCACATATTAGACAGTTTACAGGTTGGGTTCGCGGAGTGTAATCCAACCAGCTTGTTTTATTAATTTTATTTATTTTAAATTATTATTTGTACAGGTTTTAAGAACATCAACTATGCGTTTTGAAGCGAGTCCGTCACCGTAAGGATTTACGGCTTCCGACATGCGTTTATATTCGCTTTTATCATCAAGCAGTAATTGAACGATTGAAACTATTTTATTTTTATCCGTTCCAACGAGTTTTACGGTGCCGTATTCAACCGCTTCGGGGCGCTCTGTTGTATCTCTTAAAACTAAAACAGGCTTACCTAGTGACGGAGCTTCCTCTTGCACTCCGCCAGAGTCCGTTAAAATAATATGCGATTTTTTCATCAAAGCACAAAACTGCGCATACTCTAACGGTTTTATTAAATGTATCCTGTTAATTCCTTTTAAAAGCTCATAAACAGGCTTTTGCACATTTGGGTTCGGATGAACAGGATAAACTACTTGAATATCCTTATTTTTCTCAACAAGTTCTAAAACCGCTCTGCATATATTTTTTATAGGTTCGCCAAAATTCTCGCGCCTGTGCGAGGTCATTAGTATTGTTTTTAAATCCTCATTTAAACCTATGTTGTTTAAATCCGCCTTAACATTTTCAACGGTATAAAACAGGGCATCAATTACTGTATTGCCCGTTTTATAGATATGCTCTTGGGGTATCTGCGATTTTATAAGGTTTTCGCAGGATTTATCAGTTGGAGCAAAATGGTACGTGCAAACGCTGTCAACGAAAACTCTGTTTATTTCCTCTGGGAAAGGATAGTATTTATCAAAGGTTCTAAGCCCTGCCTCAACATGCCCGACGGGAACTTTTGCATAAAAGGCGCTTAAAGCTGAAGCCATTGAGGTTGTAGTATCTCCATGCACTAAAACTATATCGGGGCGGACTTTTTCAATTACATCCTTTGTTTTTAAAAGTACATCTGATGTCAGCGACCACAAATTTTGATTATCTTTCATAATATCAAGGTCAAAATCTGGTTTTATATCAAAAAGTTCAAGTACCTGATCTAAAATCTGCCTGTGCTGAGCGGTAACACAAACAATGCTCTCTAGTGAGTCAGAGTTCTTTTCAATTTCTTTAACTAGAGGCGCCATTTTTATAGCCTCAGGGCGGGTGCCAAATACGGTTAATACTTTTATTTTAGCGCTCATATTAAATATTTACCGCCTCTCTGACTTTTATCATTGTTTTTTCAGCTTCTGCTGCCGCTTTTTTACCGCCCTCACGTATAATATCACGGACTTTATCCATATCTTTTGCAAGTTCAATACGTTTTTGTCTTATGGGCGCAAATTTTTCATTAATAATTCTGCCTAATTGACGCTTACAATCCGCACAGCCTCTTTGCCCAGCTTTGCATTCGCAATTTACCTGATTAACGGTTTCACTATCAGCAAAAATTTCATAATATTTATAAGCAACCTCACATTTATCGGGGTGTCCTAGGTCATCTTTTCTTGCACGGCTTCTATCTGTAATACACAGCATTATTTTCTTTTCAGTCGTTTGCTCATCATCTGATATTTTAATATCATTATGGAACGATTTACCCATTTTCTGCCCGTCAACTCCCATAAGCAATGGAATTTGAGTTAATTTTGGCATAGGTTCATTAAATAAATTAGTTTTATAAATATTGTTAAATCTGCGGGCAATATCGCGCGTGATTTCAAGATGTGCCAACTGGTCAACTCCTACAGGCACAACTGCCCCATTCATTGCCATAATATCAGCAGACATTAAAATAGGATATCCCAATAACCCATAGTTCACCTGCGGTATATTTTCACTTGTATCTCCGTCTTTATTCTTTAAGATTTTTACCATATCTTTTAGCGTAGGGTCACGCTCCACCCAGTTATTTGGAGTTATCATACTTAATAATATATGAAGCTCCGCTATCTGCAACACATTTGATTGAAAATATATCGTCGATTTATCAGGGTCAATCCCGCAGGCAAGCCAATCTAAAACAACATCCAGCTTATCCTGCCTTAAATTTGCGGTTTCGTTATACTTAGTTGTCAGCGCATGCCAGTCAGCAACAAAATAAAAGCAGTTATATTCCTCCTGCAGTTTAACCCAGTTAGTTAAAACCCCCATATAATGACCTAAATGCAATTTACCTGTTGAGCGCATGCCCGATACTAAATTCAATTTATCCACGAAAAACACCTTTTTGTAAATTATCAATTATCATTATACACAAAAAATAATCAATGTCTTGATTTTTCCCACAAATATGCGGTTTTTATGCTATCCTCAAGCGTTTTATTAGAAATCCAGCCAAGCTTATTTTTAGCTTTTTCACTGTTTGCTATTAAAATAGCTGCATCACCCTCGCGCCTGTCTAATGTTTCCACTTTTATTTCTTTGCCCGTTACTGATTTTGCGGTATCAAAAACCTCTTTTACACTGCTACCGCTGCTTGTTCCTATATTAAAATAATCGGATTTATTATTTTGCTTCAGGTAATTATATGCTTTTACGTGAGCTATTGCCATATCTTCAACATTTACATAATCTCTAATGCAGGTTCCGTCAAAGGTATCATAATTAGTGCCGAAAATTTTAAATGTTTTATCCTTTTCAAAAACTGATTTTAATATATTCGGAATTAAATGAGTTTCGGGTTCATGCCATTCACCTATTCTTGTTTGGCTATCCGCCCCTGCGACATTAAAATATCTTAATCTTATTGATTTTAAACCGTATGCCCTATCATAATCTTCAAGTATTTGTTCTATCATTAATTTAGTTCTGCCATATGGGTTAACAGGATTTTTCGGGTGCTTTTCATCTAAGGGAGTATATTCTGGTTCACCGTATATTGCGCAGGTTGATGAAAATACTATTTTTTTAACATTATATTTAACCATTGTATCAAACAGATTTAGAGAGCCTAATATGTTGTTTCTATAGTATTTAGAGGGATTTTTAACACTTTCTTCTACCTGTATATAGCCTGCGAAGTGAATAACAGTATCTATTTCATATTTTTTAAAAACTTCTTCAATATCTTGAATATTTCTTAAATCGCCTTTTATAAATTCAACTTTGCCTGCCTGCTTTAAAGAATTTATTGTTTCAATGTGTCCATTTTCAAGATTATCAAATATAATAATATTTTCGCCTTGATTTAAAAATCCTAATGCGCAGTGACTACCTATATAACCTGCCCCGCCCGTAATTAATATCATTTTTTTACACTTCCTGTTCTTCTGCTTCTGTCGGCTTATTTAAAACAACCTGCGGGAACGGAATTTCTATTCCCTCTTTTTCAAACCGCTCTTTTACCATTTGATTAAATTTGCGCTTTATCATCCACTGTTCATGCGGTGTTGTTTTTATTCTGCATAATATTTCCACAGATGAATCATAAAATTCGTTTAAACCAAATACTTCAATATCTGATAACACATAAGGGGAATACTCGCTAATTTCTTTCAGTTCCCTGCCCAATTCTTTTAATACATGTATTGCATGGGTTATATTTGTTTTATATGCAACATTAATGTGAAATAAAGGCATTGAATAATCTTTTGTTTGATTAATGATTGTATCAATCTGCCCATTACGCATAAAATGAACATCACCGTTAAAGGTTCTTATAATAATCATTGTAAGAGTAACCTTTTC
>CANQRT010000131.1 GCA_947626325.1 Candidatus Gastranaerophilales bacterium
AGTATATACATCATATTTAGCTGTAAATGTTACTGTATCGCCAACAGCTGCATCTTTTGATGAGAAATATGTGTAGAAATAACCTTTAATGATGTTATCAGCTAAAACAATTTTTCTTAAGTTGGTTACTTGAACTTCATCAACTTCAGCTTTCTTAGTAACATTTAAATGTTCTGTTGAAAGTAAAGATTCTTTGCTCTTATATTGATCTTTAACAGAATCAAGTTGTTGTTTTAATTTATATAATAATACAGCTGCTTCTGCTCTGTTTAAGTTTTTGTTAGGTAATAATTCATCTGCATCTGGATAATTTACATAAATGCCTAAATCAATAGTTTTAGCATATTGACGTTGACCCCAAGCAGGGATTTGGTTTTTATCTGTAAATGCATTTAATGATTTTAAGCTGCCTTTATAATCTTTTGTAATATGGCTGATAACAGAAGCTGCTTCAGTTTTTGTCATAATTCTATCAGGTTTAAATGTTCCGTCATTGTAACCATAAATTAAACCTAATTTTGAAGATAACAAAATATCAGTGTAATCTGTTCTTGATGTATCTACATCAGAGAATGGATTAGCTTCGCCAGATATACCTTTTTTGTGTCCTAAAGTTCTTAATAGGGCTGAGTTAAAATCTGATCTTGATACGTCATTTTCAGGTAAAAATGCGTTACCTTGAAGCGGTAATATACCGTCATTTACAACTGCTGTAATTTCTGTATTTGCCCAATAATCAGCAGGAACGTCGCTATATACGGCAGCGTTTGCACTATTTAGAGCACCCATCATGAAAAATACAGCAACAATAGCTAAAGTCTTTTTCATTTTTTTCTCCATTTTTAAATGTAAAACTAAACTAATCGAGTTAATTATATAATAATAATTTTTATATTGCAATATTTATATAATTGTATACAAAATTTTTGTTTATATTATAATCAAATATAGAAGGACTTGTAGCTCAGCTGGTAGAGCAGTTGACTCTTAATCAATTGGTCGGGGGTTCGAATCCCCCCAAGTTCAAAATTCTATTGTTCCGTGGGCATGTGGTGGAATGGTAGACACGCCAGTCTTAGGAACTGGTGCGTAAGCGTGGGAGTTCGAGTCTCTTCATGCCCAGTTTAAAAAAAGGATAAGTATGTTAATACTTATCCTTTTAAAGTTTAAAGAAAAAGAGACGAGAACTCCCGCAGAGCAAAGCTCTGTACGAGTTCGAACGCGAGCGAGCAGAGGCTGAAGTGACGAATGCGAAGAGCATACGTCACGAAATGCCGTTTAATGCGAGCGAGCAAGACAGTCTCTTCATGCCCAATTTAAAAAAAGGATAAGTATGTAAATACTTATCCTTTTAAAGTTTAAAGAATGAGAGACGAGAACTCCCGCAGAGCAAAGCTCTGTACGAGTTCGAACGTGAGCGAGCAGAGGCTGAAGTGACGAATGCGAAGAGCATACGTCACGAAATGCTGTTTAATGCGAGCGAGCAAAATCCGCTTATCTATTTGCTATTTGGGATTTTAATTCTTTTACCCACCTTTTTTTATCTTTGTTTTTTGCATATTTTTCAGCTTTTTGCTGGTAGGTAATTGCTTTATCTGTATTATTTTCACTTAGACTTCTATATGCCATATTCATATAATAATCAAAGTAAAAATCGTAGTCGTAACCTTCCATTTGATTTCCGTCTACAATGATTGATATAGCTTTTATAATCTCATCGGTTTCTTGGGCTTTATCTAATTGATTTAAAATGTTTACTTTGTTAAAATTCAACTTTTGTACTTCAACATTGTTTTTTGTGTATATTCCTTCTGCTGTTTTTATTGCAGAATTTATTCTTTTTATTGCATTATTATAATCATTTTTATTTGCATATACATAGGCAATATCACGTTCAATTTCAAATGTATCTTTTGTTTGATATACACCTTGTAAATCATTTAATATTTTTTCAGCTTTTGTATAGTATTCAAGGGCATCATCGTTTTTCCCCATATTCTTGTATACTTCACCTCTTATTTTGTTTGTGTCAAAGAATGGATATGAATTTAAAGAGGTAGCTTTTGCATAATATCTTTCAGCTTCATCTAAATACGCTAATGCTTCTTCATTCTTACCAGTATCTTTTTTTAACTCTGCTGCTTTTTTTAATGCATTGCCGTATTTTAGAGGGATTATATTTTTATAAGGTTCAAGCAGTGCTAATAGTTTTACTGAGTACTTTTTATAGTTTTTATTATTCTTAGATTGATTATATAAATTAATGTAATCTTCATACGGAGTCATTAACATTACACTGTTTTTCCCAAATTGATTTATTGTTTTTTCTGTTTCTTTATCAATTATTTCTTTTACGGACTTATAATCTTTTATTGAATTATAATAATCCTTATAAAAGTGAGTTGTATTGTCCTTATAATTTATTCCGTTGGCTTGTGCAAGTTTTGTATTTTCATCTAAGATTTTAAGTGCTTTATCCTGCATATTTTTACATATAAAATATGTTATTTGTAGTTGATTTAACTCTATTTCAGCTCTTATTTTGTTTTCACCTTCGGGCATTTTTGTTATCAAATTTGTTAATTTTGTTTTTTCTTTTATAAATTCATTAAATTGATAACTGTCTAAAAGAAAATAAGAATAATCAACATAAAAATTAAATAATATTGGTGTATTATCTTTGAATTCTTTATTGATTAAGTTTTGTAAATTATCAAGCTCTTTTTTTGCTTCATTAAATCTTTTTAGTGAATTATAATACCAGGCTTTTTGTTTATATAACAACATTTTTTCAGCAGTATTATTAGTTAATATATCGTTATAAATAGTTAAAGCATTTTCGAATTGCTCAAATCTGGAATAAAAATTTCCTAATTCAAAATTATATTTATTTTTTAATACTACTGGTTCATTTTTTATTATATTTTCTGCATTTATGAAGTTTTCAACAGCAGTTAAAGGATTTCCGTTGATATATCCCATTCGTGCAGAATTTAAATATGAATTTAACATATTTTCCTTTTCTGGGAGTTGCTCTGCAACTGCTGCAGGAGGTTGATTTTGCGGTTTATTCTCGTTGGTGTGGGCATATATTGTATTTGCTGATAATGAGCAAGTTAATAAAAATACTAATAATACTTTAGTAGTATAATTTTTGGTCCGTAACATGTTTACTCTCCTTTTTATAAATAAGTTCCCGCAGATTTAAATAATTAAAACAAATTTTAATTACATTATAACTTATTGTAAAAATTGTGTATATTAATTATATAAATATTTAATTTTTCTACATTATTATTAGTAGTTTTGTTGCCTTAAAAAATGTTTTAACATATAATTTTTGTATATTTGGAATAAGTATAAAATTTAATAAATAGTTTAAGTGAGGTAAAAATGAACATTAGAAAGAATTTTGCGGCAATTATGATAAGTTTAACATTGCTGCTTACAAGTGTTTCTTGTGCTCTAGCCAAAGATTATTCGGATATTCCTGATGATTATTGGGCTGCAGAAGAAATTGAAGATGTTGTTACAAAACAAATAGTTCCTTTATACGGAGATAAAACATATCGTCCGTTGGAAAAAGTACCCAGAGTTGAATGGACTGCTTGGTTATTAAGAGCTTTAGGTTTAAGTCAAGCTCCTATTACTGCAACTCCTTCATATTCTGATGTTACTGAAGCTACATACGGATATGAACATATTGCAAGATCAGATCAATTTGGTTTAATTTACGGTTATACAGACGGTGAATTTAAACCTCAAAGATATATTACTAAGGTTGAAACGGCTTCTATTATGAGCCATATTACTAAAGATACTGAAGTAGATACTTCTGTATTAAGTCAATTCGCTGATTCTAATCAAATTCCTGATTGGGGCGTTTTACCTTTTGCTAAGGCTATTAAATATGGTTTATACGTTAACTGGCCTTTAGAAACTGAATTAAATCCTAATAGAGAACTTAATAGAGCAGAAGCAGCTGTTCTTCTTGCTAGACTTATGAAAGCTCTTGATTTAGTTGTTGATGATAAAAAAGCTGCTACTGATGAGGAAAAGGTTGCTGAAGAACCTCAAGAGTATGTTCTTTCTGTTGAACACCTTGAAAACTATAAAAGAGCTGTTGTTGATAGAGTTACTATTACAAATTTAAGAAGAATTATTTTAGCTAAAAACGTATTTAAAGTTTCTTTCGTTGAACCGTTTGATTCTACTAAACATCAAATAGGTGATGTTATTCCTTTCTACTTTAAGAAAGATGTTGTAACAACAGAAGGCACTTTAATTATTCCTGCTAATACTAAATTATATGCAACAATTGCTGAATTAAGAGATAAACGCTGGATAAATAAAAACTCTGAAGTTTATTTACACTTTGAAAAAATGGTATGCCCCAACGGGCATGAATATCCTTTTATCGCTAGAGTTTTAAATAATGATGAAGGTGTTTTAACTGAAAATAAATGGCTTAAACCTTTAGAATACACTGTTGCAGGTGCTGCTATCGGTGGTGCTGCTATTGGTTTACCTGTTGGTGA
>CANQRT010000132.1 GCA_947626325.1 Candidatus Gastranaerophilales bacterium
TGGAATAAAAATCCTGGATTATTCTCATCATCATGACACCAGCCTGTATCAAGTTTTTCTCTTAAAAAGAAATTCTTTGCTTCTTTTGGCATCCAATTAGAAGCACCTGTTTCAAATGATGCGTGGGAGAACATTTCAGGCAGAAGCGAGAAGAAGTAATTATAATTTGCAACTGTTGTTATCCCTGTTTCTTCTTTAAATTTACGTTCTGCATCACCATCACTTTTATATTTAGTTTTATCCTGGCCTGCAAATAATCCAGCCAAGTCTGTTATTTCTGCAGTTGTGTATGAGTGAGGATTTATTTTTAATATTTCTTGATTATATTTTTTCCAAAAATCAATTACATTATCCCACTGCTGAGGCATAGAATCTATACCAGCACGTACAGAATCCATAGCTGCAATATCTTTTGCAGCGTCAATTCTCCAGCCCATACCTGCTTCTGTTCTATCTGTAATCATTTCTGCAACTTTAAAATCAATTAATGATTTAGTGTTAAATCTATTTTTTAATCCTTTATTGATTTTATTTATGTCATCAGCCGTTATAGACTGTATTCCTTTTTTCATTGCACTTAAAACAGTTTGAGCCTCCTCTTCTGATGTCATTGAATTATAAGGAATACCTAAAGACTGCATTGTTATTTCTTCCGAGTTAACATTTGAAAAATCAATATAACCAGACTCATCAATTCCTATATCAGCATTTGGTGCCAGTGATTTTATTAATATAAATTTAGTTAACTCAGGAATTGCAAGTGTTAAAATATATTTATCCCGTTCACTAACATCTATATCCCCTTCAGAAGTGACCACACCTGATAACATTTCATTTATTAAAGGAACAATACTGTTTGCATAAAAACTTTCAGTTTCTTTATATGTTTTTGCATATTTTTCAGGCAAATTAGGATTTCCAGCCGTATATGTTTCATACCTTGAAACTCCCAGTTCACTTTCATTATTAGGACGTTTTGCAATATAGGGTGAAGTTAATATACCAAGCAAGTTTACAGCAACAGGCAGAGTCTCAAATGGAACATCCATAGCTCGCATTAACGCATAATCATTAACTGATAAATCTGGTGTTTCATCAATTATTATAGAACGATAATCATTATCAAATACGTTTTCCAAAACTTCTTTATCTATATTTTGAACAGCAGAAGCAGGCAGAGCTCCTTTTCTTGCAAGCTCTTTTATTGCATCTAAATATTCTTGAGGTGTATTATACCTTGAGTTAAATAATCCTGAAGTATAATCAAGGAGTTCGTCAGCGCATAATTTTGTCCAATATTTGCCAGAATTAACAGCATATTCACGAACAGCAAGTGCACCTCTATTAAAATCAGCTTCAGCTTCCGCTCTTTCATACTGTGGAAGTTTTACAAATCTTTCATCATCCTTTAAGCTCGGATAAAACATTAATTTTGCTATATCAACATTACCGTCCCAAAGTTCTATACCGCCCGCTTCACTTTTATTTTCCACATTAAATGTGCTGAAGTTTGCAACTTGTTTTATTGTATCAATATCTGATAAATCAACTTTACCGCCATTTTCTTTTGCTGTTCTTCTTATGTTATTTTCAAGTTCTTTAGGACTTACTTCAATCGGGAACGGATATACAGCATCATCGTGATGTGTTATATCATATATATTATCTGTATTCTTGTTATCATAAGTTATTAAATCTGACGGGGATTGTGAATTTCTTTGTTTTTCGCTTACAAGCCTATCATCATAGAACTGAATATAAGTTGGCTTTTTAGGATCATATTCAGGATTTTTAACCACTTCTTTCTGCTCATTTACTATTACAGGAGCATTTATTATTTTCATATTAGTATGTGTACTTTTATCAGGTAATATACCTAAAGATATGTATTCACCCGTTCTAAACATATTTTTAGATACCGAGTTCTCTCCTTTTCTTAGAAGTTCAGCCATGTGTATCCCGCCAAACCCCTCATTAACAAGAGCAGCGTCTGCCACCCAGTTAATATCATTTTTAAAAAGTTCTCTTTGGAATACTCTGAAATCTTCTTCAGTTCCAAAATCAGGCGAAATTTGATAAGCATTTTCCGTCCAGTATTTATGAGAGGATATTGAATCCTTAGTATATGGAGTACCTACTATTCTTTTTACACCCTCCTGCTTTGATATTTCAGGAAGTCTTTCAATTATTCCATAGAAATTTCCGCCCAATTTATTAGCATGGGTACGGACTGAATTAAGAGCTGCTGCTCTTTTATCTTTATCTAATGTAGTTAAAGCTGCGCCTCTTAATGCTTCGCTTGGCGATACGGCACTATCTATTCCAGGATAGTACAAATCGGGCATTATTAACTGCATAGGGCCATTTTTATTTATTACTGCACGATTATTTAATACTACATTATATTGATTTGCAGTTTTGTTATTAAATATTCCTATAACTGTTCCATTATCAAACGCATAAGCAGATTGTTTTGTTTTTTTATCAGTCAGCTTAAACCGATATGCAAAGCCAAGATTAGGATTAATTTCATCGACTTCTGTCATATCTTGTTCAATCATCCCGCTATCCATTTTTATTGTTTTTGCAGGAGTATCCTTTTCAACTATCGTTAAATTGCCGTTCCTATCTCGTTTTATGTTATATAATTCCAGCTCACAATCATATTTATCCTTATCATAAAGGTAATAGAATTTATGTTTTTCATATCCTGTCTTATCAGTGAATTTTTTATGACCTGAAAATGCTATATTATTTAAGTTTAAGCCGTTATTTTGAATATTCACTTTTTACTCCTTTTGCATGCAGAAAATTATATTGATTTAACACCTGTAAATGCCTTTTCTTGCTTTTTAGTATACTCTTTTTTAACAAAAATTTACATACTTTTTTATTAACTATTGTAAATTATTTAATCGTCTATAAGTTTTTTTAACAATTACTTTCTTTCTCAATTTTTTACAATTTAGCGGAGATTTTTTATGACTACTAATTTAAATTCCCTGTATGTAAATAATGATAACATTATCGGCGCGAAAAAGCTGTCGGGTAAAAGTGATGAAACAAAGGTAACGGTTCCTGATTCTCTGCCTGCTTTTTCTCTTAATCAATTGTTGAAAGAACGTGATTTAAAAACGGATACTTATAGAAAAAGTGTTGTACTTCCAAAGAAAAAAGACCATACTTTTAGAAATCTCTTGGTGCTTTCTACACTTTTATATGTGATTGTACCACGTTTAAAATTTAAAAAATAAATAATTACTTAGTATTTGACAGTTTATAAGTAACAACAACATTGTTGCCCTGCTCCGAAATATATAAAATATCATCTTTTATATATAAGAAGTACGGCTGGGATACTTAATCCATAAAAACACTGGTCTGACCAGATTTTGTTACTTTTAAAATATTATTAGCATCATAGTTTGCGACATAAATATTATCGTAATCATCAATAGCAAGCCCAACTGGGCCGTCAAGCAGATAATCTTTTATAAAGTTTGTTTTCTTCTTATTTTTATCCACTTTTATTATTGCATTATCAGAATAGCTTGCTACAAATATATTACCCTCTTTATCAACAACCATGCCCGCAGGAGAATTAAATTTATCTATTAAAACCTTTTTATTTACATTTGCTGTCGATATTTTTGCCCGCTCTATTGTATGTACTTGGGAGTCAAGCATTTCTTTTGCATCATTATAAATTTGTTGTGCATAATAATAATACTCATAATCGTCAGGGATATATTTTAGGTATTTCATTGCAAGCGCATAGTTTTTTCTGTTATATGAAATTTTTGCCGCTTGAAGTATAGAATCATAATCATGAGGATTTAAAGCAATAATTTTTGTATAAGTATTATAAGCTTCATCGTATTTTTTTTGTGACACATAAATAGCAGCAATATTATAAAGTGCATCTGTCATATTTGGATTATATGATAGTGCCTGCTGAAATGCTTTTATTGCATTATCATACGCTTTAGTGCGAACAAGCGATATTCCTGTCTTATATGCGTTTTCGGCTTTTTCTATATTTTCATCAGAAATTTCTTCACTTTGCGCAAAAACACAAATAGGTGTCATAATAAAAATTACGACAAGTGAGATAATTAACTTTTTAATTATATTCTTTTTCATTTCACCAAATTCTTTAATGGAATACTATAATCAAATTTTACAGCTTCTTCCAGTTTAAATCCAACATTTAACAATTTGCTTTCATTCAAGCAGTCAGCCTGCAATTGAATACCAATTGGCATAGAAGCTTTATCCAATCCAAAAGGAACATTCATAGCAGGAATTCCAGCTAAGTTTGCCGTAATTGTTGCAATATCTGTTAAATACATACTTAAAGGATCTTGAACTTTTGAACCAATATCAAAAGCAGTATGCGGGCATGTTGGGGATAAAAGTACATCAACTTTTTTAAAAGCGCTGTCAAAATCATTTTTTACTAATCTTCTAA
>CANQRT010000133.1 GCA_947626325.1 Candidatus Gastranaerophilales bacterium
TAATAATAAAATCAGTTCTCTGTTTAGAAAATATCCCCTCAATCAGCATAATTACATTTTACAATATAATTTACATGTTAAGCAATATTACAAAAATAATTCAATTTTGAATTTTAACTTAATATTTCTTTACAATAGTATTGATTTTGTATATGCAAAGTGATATATTAAATATATACAAAAGATATATTTTAATTTTGAGATTAGAACTCAAAAATCAGGTTCTTTCCCTTATAAATAGGAATGGTTTTTCGTGCGATAGCGCGCGAATAGTGATGTGTGTTCATAAATAAGATAGTTAGGAGTTATATTATGGCTTTAAATTATGTAGTTGACTCTCAGATAGAAGTAAATGAAGCGAATACAGGCTTTAGCGACCAGAAAATTAAAGAATATATAAAAGAAATATCTAAATATCCTGCTTTAAGTGCGGAAGAAGAACAGGAGCTTGCAAGAAAAGCTCAATCTGGTGATAAAAAGGCGAAACAAGAATTAATTAAGGCTAATTTAAAATTGGTTATTACAATTGCAAGAAAGGTAATACATTCAAGCAAAATTCCTATGACTGACTTAATACAAGAGGGTAATATAGGATTAATGGCTGCAGTAGATAAATTTAATTGGAAGTTTGGATATAGGTTTGCAACTTATGCATCATGGTGGATTAAACAAGCTATGTTTAAAGCAATATCAGAACAGTCACATTGTGTTAAAATCCCTGTTTATATACAAGAGACACTTTCAAAATATTCAAAAATTAAATCAGAAATGGAAAATGCTGGTGCTTTTGAAGTTAAAATAGAAGATGTTGCTGAAAAAATGAACATAGAAAGCGGTAAAATCAATAATTATTTAAACGCATACAAAAAAACACTTTCTTTAGAGGCTGATTATCAACTAAATAATGGTTCTGAGGTAAAATTAAGCGATATTATAGAAGATGAAAAAAGCTCTGTAAGCAGAGAAATTGAATACAATTCAATGAAAAAAGAAATCGTAAAACTTATAAATAATAATTTAAAAGACCGTGAACAAAAGGTAATTACTTTAAGATTTGGGCTTGAAGGTGCTCAAAAGCAGACTCTGGAAGAAATTGGCAGGATGTATGGAGTAACAAAAGAATGTATAAGACAAACTGAAGCCAGAGCACTTAATAAACTGAAAACCGATATCACTTTTGCCCTGTATCAGGATTACATGCTATAAAACTCTATGCCATAAAGGATTATAGAAATAAATTGGTGTAAGTCTTTACAATCTCTGGAGTCTGATATATAATAAACTTCAAAACGTAGCAATTGCAAATACAGAGGTGAGAGAGACATGATAAGTGAACATGACTATTGTTCAGATGAAGAATTTGAAGCATTATTGAGTAATTATGATTATAGTTTTACAAAAGGTGATTTGGTAAAAGGAATAGTTTGTTCCTATGACTCAACAGGTGTTATCGTTGATATAGGTGCTAAAACCGCAGGATTAGTTCCGATTAAAGAGGCAATAATTGATAAATCGGTTCCTTTAGAAGAAACTTTAAAAAAGAACCAGGAATATGAATTTTTAATTATAAGAGAAGAAGATGAAGACGGCAGATTTATGCTTTCCTATAAAAAAGTTGCTATGGCATATAACTGGCGTGAACTTGAAAAATTAAAAGCAGAGGACTCTGTTGTTGAAGGTACTGTGGTATCAATAGTTAAGGGCGGACTTTTAGTTGATGTTAAGGGCTGCAGAGGGTTTGTTCCTTCAAGTCATTTAAAATTAAAATCTCCTGAATGTCAGGTTGGAGATACTTTGGAGTTAAAAATCCTTACTATGGATATTCAGCAGGGTAATTTTATTCTTTCTAATAAGAAAGTTTATTCAGACGATAAAGATGAAAATGTTAAAGATATTTTTTCAAATATTGAAGTTGGACAAGTTATTAGCGGTGAAGTTGTAAGAATTACTGATTTCGGTGCTTTTATTGATATTGGCGGTGTAGATGCTTTGCTTCCGCTTTCACAAATATCTTGGCGCTGGGTTGATCATCCGTCTGATATTCTTAAAGTCGGTGAAACTATTAATGTTGAAGTTATTGTTGTTGACCATGATAAACAAAGAATTAGCTTAAGCTTGAAAAATTTAGAAAAAGATCCTTGGCTTGAAGCTAAAGATAAAATAAAAGACGGCGATAAATTGGAAGGTACTATTACAAGAATTAAACATTTCGGTGCTTTTGTAGAAGTATTCCCAGGGGTAGAGGCTTTATTGCCTAACAATGAATTGACTGAATATCAAAATCAGAAAAATACTGTTTTAAAAGTCGGAGATAAAATTCAAACTTCAATCTTAAAGTTTAATCCTGATGACAGACGTATAAGCCTAAGCATAAAGGATGAATAAATAAAATAGACATTATTTAAACCTTTGTTATAATGTGAGTATGAAAAAGTTTATTTTATTAGTTTTGTTTTTTATAGTCGAAGGTATTATTCTGCCTGTCTTGGCTGATGTTATGCCGTTAAGCACTAAAAGTATTAAATACTATGGTATTGGTGTGGTTAATGTGCCAAAAAGCTATACGGTATATCAAAATCCCTCATTTAATTCAGAAGTCATACGTAATGTTGACTATGACCTCCTTAAAAAATCAGCAATCGTCAGGTCTACTGATATGAAAAAAGTATCTTATATCGCTTATGTACCGTCTAACAATATTGCATTGCTTACGGTGGATAATAATCCTGAAAATAATTGGTATTGCGTTTTTATAAATCAGGAAACTGGCGAAAAAGGCTGGATTTACAATGATAATAAAGATGATTTTATGACATACCGCCAATTGTTTTATCGTTACGGCAAAAAGTATGGATTAAGATTTTTTAATGACTTAACCAAAGATGAAAAAGTGCTTTATTCAAAAGAAGATAAATCTTCTCAAATTGTTGATGAATTAAGCTATCCTAAATATATTACATTTACCGTAATTAGAGGCAACTGGATTTTAGTTTCCGTTAATGATATGACAAAGCATGCCAAAGTAGGCTGGTTTAATTGGCGTAATGATGACGGAACATTAAATATGTTTCCAAATTTTAAAGAACAGCCTTAAACATTGTCTTTATTGTGGTTTGGAAGTGTAGCAGAGTATTCAGCAAGTATTCTTGCGATATCAGAACCTTTAATTACAACTTCAAGAATAAGCTGCGCATTAATTAATAATTTATCTGTATATTCAAGTTCATCTGTATCAAAAATTTCGAACTCCAAAAAGTCATAACCGACATAGTTTATTCTGCCGTAACTTTCAGAATTTCCCCATTTCATAAAAACAAGCTGACGCTCAAATAATTTTAATTTATCTACCATACGCATAAAAGTATTCTCCGCATATCCTTAATTATATGATAATTATTTTAAATAATTAAGTCAATTTTCGTTTTGTAAATTTTGATTTGATTATCTTAACAAATTGCATAAAAATATTTTGTTTAGGATTTTGTTTTGATATATTTTAAATTAAAAAAGGAAAAAATTGTGATAAGTGCCCTAGCCAGTAAAACAAAAAATAAATTGGTTTTTGACAATAAGTATGTATCTTCCCCAATATCAATAACTCAGCAGATAGAAAATAAATTACAGAGAATATTTGAAGAAGAATTGTTCTCTAAAAACTCTGTATTGCTTGGTTATAATCCGCAATCAATTAAAAAAATGGCAAAATTTATATCTGGTGAAATAAACCGTCCTGCTTCTGTTGGTATTGCAGGTGAAACTGCCAGCGGAAAATCAACAATAACTTTAGATATTATTGATACGGTTGAATTATTTGCCCAAGCATTTGAACTTGAAAGAGTTATAACAAGAGTTAATACTGATGATTATTATTATGACCGCTCTGAAGAAGTAAAAAAAGCTGGCGGTATGGCTGAATTCGCTAAAAATTATGATTTTGATGTTCCTCAGGCGTTGGAACTTAATTTAATGTACAAACATATTAAAGAACTCTTGAGCGGAAAATCTGTTATGCTGCCTAAGTATGATATGTCTGGAACTACAATAAGAACAGATAATTGTACCCCTGCATATCCAGCTAAAATTGTTATATCAGAGGGATTGTTTACTCTAACCGACGAAATACATAATGCTTTTGATTTTAAAATATATGTCGATATAGAAAAAGAAGTGCAGAAAAAAAGATTTTTTATTAGAGCAAATGAACGTGGACTTGGGGATAGTGCTAACTCTATATACGAAAATGCTTCAAATAAAGCAGATATTTATATCCGTCCATGCCGTGAAATTGCTGATATAGTTCTTTCTGGCGAGGCTGATAGAGCTAATTATAAAATCTTTTTAAATAAAATTTTATCTGTTATTGCGCAGTTTCATTTTTCTAAACAGGCGATATAATTATGAGTGTCTGCATTTATCCTGGGAGCTTTAATCCTGTTCATAATGCACATATTGA
>CANQRT010000134.1 GCA_947626325.1 Candidatus Gastranaerophilales bacterium
TTCATAGTAATAACAGAATATCAAAAGCAGGTAATAATTTAAATACATTGTCATTAATATTATTAATATAACAAAAGCAATAGTGCCTGTTCGTGAAAATAAGGATATAAAATTTAATAAAAGATACAATAAAAAAAGCAGCAACATCATTACTATGCAATCATAAATGTTTAATACAAAAATTTTAATGGTTTTAAAAAGCGATTTGAAAATATTATATTTACTAAAAGTTAAAACTGCGTAATAAAGAACTCCTATAAAATTTAAAATCATTACCGAAAACATAACGGTAAAAAACCATTTTACAAAAACTATTTTATCAATATCAGGAACAGAATTAATAATATTTATTATTTCATTTTTATCTGAGATAGTATATATATTTGATATTTTTTCAAAAAAATGAGGATATCCAAAATATTTCATGCACAAATAATAAACTCCGTACAAAGACAAAGCCGAAATAATAAAATAAAGCAATCCGCCAAATAATGTTTTAAAAAAGTTTTTCCCTGCCCCGTCAAAAAATAACTTAAAATTTTTGATAGACTTTTGAGCAATTTCCTCAGGTAAATCATCTTCATTAAAGTTTTCAACAGCAAGTTCATTAATATAGAACCAGCCTGCTAAAAAAGCGAAGGAAAAAAGCACCATTCCTGTTAATATTATTATTTTTGATAAGAAAATACTATTTGCGTTAACAAAAAAAGCCGATAAAGTTAAAAGAAGTAAAATATACAACATTAACGGCTGTATAAAAATAAGGTTATTTTTTAATATTTTAAAAGAATTTATAATAATTGGCTGCATTTAATTATTATAACACTGCTTTAAAATTTTTACATTAGTAAAAAAAAGTAATAAATATATAAAAAGAAAGTGTGTTTTTGATAAAATATTAAAAGTGAGAGAAGAACACGGGATAAAATAATGAAAGAAAGACTGACATTATTAGCAATAATATTATCACTACTGGTATTATTGTATTTCTTTCAAAATCACATGAATACGCCCTGTGCATTTATGACAATATTAATTTTCATGTCAATATACACTGCCTATATGCAGATAGCATTTAAACACAAAATAAGGCAGCAAAAGAAAAACCCTGTAGAAAAGAATTACAATTATACTCCGTATGTAAGCATATTTATTCCCGCACATAATGAGGCAAATGTAATAGAAGAAACAATAAATAACATATCGAAAATTGAATACCCTCATTATGAAATAATAGTAATAGATGATAGAAGCACAGATGAAACAGCATTAATTCTTGAAAGAATAAAAGATAAATATAAAAACTTAAAATATTTTTCAAGAACAAAAGAAGCAATGGCAGGGAAATCGGCAGTATTAAATGATGCGTTAAAAATAGCACGCGGCGAGGCAATACTTGTGTTTGATGCCGATGCAAGAGTAAAGCCTGATTTTTTAAAGGAATTAATGCCCTCACTTGAACCTCAGCAGGTTGGAGCTGTACAGGCAAGAAAAGTAATAATCAATCGGGAACAAAACTTTTTAACAAGATGTCAAGATAATGAAATGGCTGTTGATACTCACTTTCAGGTAGGGCGTGACAGCGTAAAAGGAGCAGTTGAACTTAGAGGCAACGGGGAACTAATTAAACGTTGTGCGCTGGAAGATGTAGGTGAATGGAATGTATACACAATAACTGATGACCTCGATTTATCAACAAGAATGCAGATAAAAGGCTGGGATGTAAGATTTTGTGCTGATGTTTGCGTATATGAAGAGGGTGTTCCTAATTATTTTGCACTTATAAAACAGAGAAGACGCTGGATTGAAGGCAGTATAAGAAGATATCTTGAACATTTCAGCGAGGTATTAAATTCAAAAGATATGCCGCTTCGTGTAAGCCTTGATATGACTGCATATATAACAGAGTTTATCTTACCATTATGGATGGTTTCAGAAATTATAATTCAATCATACAGATTTATAAAAGATGACAGCAACTGGATTTTATCATCAATGGCGCTATCGGTATTAATGTGCGGATTTTTTATCGTTGCATTATTTTACAGTCTTAGAAAATACGTAAAATTAAAACCGCTTGAAAATCTTAAACAATCAATAGAAACATCTTTATACATAATAGTTTTATGGTTTCCGCTTGCGGTATTTATAATTTTTAAAATAATATTTATGAAAGACAATTTGGATTGGGGAAAAACAGAGCATGGTTTAAAAGACAATAAAATAAATATTTCCCGCATTCAAACAGAAGAAACAGAAAAAGACGAAACATTAATTAAAATTTAAGAAGGGAGAAATAAAAAAGTGGATTTTACGGCATTAACGGTAGAACTGTTAAAAGGATTAAATAATATAACAGGCAGCTACGGACTTGCAATAATCGCATTAACAATAATAGTAAGGGTTTGTTTGTGGCCGTTAGGTTTATCACAGCAAAGAAGTATGAGAGCGATGCAGGTGCTGCAGCCAAAAATGAAACTCATTCAAGAACGCTATAAAAGTGATCCGCAAATGATGCAGAGAAAAATGATGGAGTTTTATAAAGAAAATAAATTCAACCCTATGGCGGGATGTCTGCCTTTACTTATACAAATGCCTATATTTATTTTGCTTTATGCCGCTTTAATCAGCCCGCAATTTATTCAAGAAGCGGGAAATTCTCATTTCTTATTTATAAACAGGCTTGATACAACACTAAGAGGCAGTGCTGGAAATTCCTATGACG
Organism: Candidatus Gastranaerophilales bacterium; assembly: GCA_947626325.1. Classification (GTDB taxonomy): domain Bacteria; phylum Cyanobacteriota; class Vampirovibrionia; order Gastranaerophilales; family Gastranaerophilaceae; genus Avigastranaerophilus. The sequence goes on from CANQRT010000134.1 coordinate 2,726, forward strand.
GAGTTTTTAGTGTTTCGCAAGGTGATAGGTTTGTTATTTACAAGAAAGTTAAAATTCAAAAGGGTGATGAAATTCTTGATAATGTTAAAATCTCATCAAAAAATGCTGTAAAAGTGCAGGGAGATATTATCCCTGGTAAAAATATAGACTTAAAAATAAGTTTAGATGATATTGATTTGAATTTCTCCGAACTTACACAGGTAAGCTCAGCAGAGATTGAGGTTCAGAATATTAAAACCAGAGAAGTCGAAAATGTTAAATTTGAAAAAATGGGCGAAAGCATACTCGCAGCATCTATGCCTACAAATTCACCTCAAAGCCAATTCCATTATGATGTTTTAATATTGATTGTACTATTTGCCTTGTCTATGTTTGCTACACAAAAAATAATGATGGCAGCAAACAATACAGCTGCGCAAGATCCAACTCAGGCTCAAATGCAAAAAATGATGGGAACAATGATGCCGATTATGATTATATTCATGTTCATTATTGCGCCTATCCCAGCAGGGGTTCTGTTGTATTTGGTTGTAAGTAATATTTTCCAAATTATTCAAACAATACTTATTAATAAACAGTTAGAAGCGGAAGATAATAAAAAATAAATGAAGCTTGAAGATTTTAATTACAAATTAAATGAAGAATTAATTGCACAATTTCCCGCCCAAAAGCGGGAAATGTCAAAAATGATGGTATTAAACAGAAAAGACAAATCGATAATTCATAAACATTTTTATGATATAGTTGATTTTCTAGACGAAAATGACTTTCTGGTGCTGAATAACACAAGAGTAATCCCTGCAAGATTATATGCTAAAAAGGATACAGGTGCATTAATTGAGGTTTTTCTTGTAAGAGAAATAGAAAAAGATATCTGGATATCGTTAATTAAGCCGTCTAAGCGGGTTAAAGAAGGAACAATACTAAAAGTAAGCGATGAATTAACTGTTGAAGTATTAAAAAAAGATGACGACAAATGGCATATAAGGTTAATATACGAAGGAAACATATTTGAGATACTGGATAGAGCAGGGAATATACCTTTGCCTCCATATATAGAAAGAAAGTTAACCGACGAAGAATACAAATCACTTGATTTTGAGCGATATCAAACCGTGTATGCACAAAAATCAGGCGCAGTAGCAGCCCCGACTGCAGGCTTGCATTTTACTTACGATATCTTAAATAAACTAGAGCAAAAAGGGGTTAAGCACTGTTTTATAACCTTAAATGTCGGGTTAGGAACTTTTAAACCCGTTAAATGCGAAAATATTTTAGAACATAAAATGGACGCTGAAGCCTTTGAAATATCAGCTGAAAGCGCTCAGCTTATAAACAGTGCAAAAGAGCAAGGGAAAAATATTACGGCAGTGGGAACAACATCAGTTAGAACGCTTGAAACCGTTATGAATAAATACGGAAAGATTATTCCTGTAAAAGACAGCAGTGAACTTTTTATATACCCTTCTTATGAATTTAAAATTGTTGATAAGTTAATAACAAATTTTCATCTGCCAAAATCAACACTATTAATGCTTGTAAGTGCATTTGCTGGAAAAGATTACATTTTTAAGGCATACAAGGAAGCAATTGAAAATCGCTACAGATTTTACAGTTACGGCGATTGTATGTTAATAAGGTAAATTATGTTTTTATTATCAATCATTTTAATAATTATATCTTCATACTTAATTACAAGCGTAATTAC
>CANQRT010000135.1 GCA_947626325.1 Candidatus Gastranaerophilales bacterium
TTACTGTTAATAAAATAATGATGGAAAAAAATTATGAAGATGTTTATAAAAATGTTAAATATCGCCCAATAGAAAATGAAAATTCAGATAATGCTCCTATTGTGATTTTAGGTTGTTCTTATGCTATGGGAGTCTCGATGAAACCATTGAAGGATAATGAAACAATATCTTATATGTTATCAAAAATTTTGCAAGTAAAAAGGCCCATATATAACATGGCAATTGGCTCTCAAGGTTTACAAGCAATGATATGGCAATTTACAAGTAAAAACATATATAAATATGTTAAAAAAGAACCTGTATTAATAATTTATGTTTTAATAGATGATTCAACAAGAAGATTATATATGGAATGTTGTCCTTGGAATAAATCAGCTTTTTATAAAGATATTAATGGACAAATTAAGTTAATTAAAAATCCTATATATTATTCATATATAAGTGCAATAATAAGAGATGTTTTATTTAAAAACAAGATTTATTACGATATATCCGATGAGGTTAAATTTAATTTTTTACGAAAGCATTTTTTATATTTAAAAAGTGAATCTGACAAAAAATGGAAAAATTCAAAATGGCTTATTTTTTATTATAATGATCAAAATGTAAATCCTTATATTAAAAATTTAGAAAAAGACGGATTTAAAGTTATAATTTTAAACAATATAGTTTCAAACGATTTTTATAAAAATCAAAAATATAGAATATCTGATAATGATAAACATCCGACTAAAGAAGCATGGGAAATTATAGTACCTAAACTATATGAAGAAATAAAGAAACAATACAATATATTATAAGGAGTTAAATTATTTTTGGTTTTTTAAAAAAAGAAAAAGAACCCCAATATACAGTTAAAATGAGCTATGACAAATCAAAACCGCTGACGAAGCGAAATGTCATAGAGTTTTTGCGAGATTGCGGAATTGAAGTCAAAACAAACACCAAAGCAAGAGGAAACCAAGGTTTATATCAAAAAAACAGAATAGATTTATCACGCAATATTAAAGATGATAAAGCAATAGCGGTGCTTGTGCATGAATTTGCCCACCATATCCATTATAAAATTGATAAAGATTTTATAAAAAACGGCGGTTCGATTGAAAAATTATTTGATACAAAAGATATCAGTGAAATAAAATCAGAACTTGTACAGGTTACAAGACTCACAGATAAAAATTCACGCTTAACCGTTTTTCTTGAAGCAAAAGAAGAAACCTCAAAAACTATAAAGAGCATGCAAAGTGCTATCAAGCGTGATTATCCGAATTTTTTAAGGTCAAAAAAATTTCCCGAGTTTGAAAAATATATAAAAAACTCTGACGCAAAATACCTTGTAAAGTATGATGCAATAAGGATAATCAAAGGATTTTTCATAAAAAAAGAGCATATTTTAACAGTTAAAAATCTGGAAAATGACTTTCCTGATATGCCAAAGGCATTTCAAATTTATATAAAACTGTGTTCAATGGTGCGAAAACAAGCAAAACTTACAAGAAGAATAAATAAACTTACAAAATATTATGAAAAACCAACAGAGCTTTTTGCCCGCTTTGTAACAGGATACTTTATAACACCTGAAACTATTGAAACAGTTGCTCCTATTACCGTTAAGCAATTTTTAAAACTGCTTAATAACGGTTATTATAAAGAGCTTAAAGATTTATTTGATATATTTCAAAAAAAATACTAAAATCAATTTATGAAACAAGTAACAGCATACGTTCATACGCACTGGGATAGAGAGTGGTACCGCGAATTTGATGAGTTCAGATTAAGGCTTATTGAAGTTTTTGACTCTGTTCTTGACATGCTGAAAAGCGGTGAATTACCGTATTTTTACTTTGACGGGCAAACGGCAGCTTTAGAAGATTATCTTGAAATAAGAAGCGAAAAACTGCCATTAATAAAAAAATTAATAAAAGAAAAAAAACTGCGTATCGGGCCGTTTTACTGTTCATCTGACAGCTTTTTGGTTTCGGGCAGATGTTTAATAAAAAATTTAGAGCTTGGTATAAAAAAATCAAAAGAACTTGGTGAAACTGATTTTATAGGCTATATTGCGGACAGTTTCGGGCATAGCAAAGATATTCCAAAACTGCTTAAACACTTCAATATTGATAAAGCCTGCCTATGGCGGGGCTTAGGCAATATACCTGCCGACCTCGATTGGAACGGAATAAAAGTAACAAATCTTATTCAAGGCTATTTTCAAGACTTTTTAAACCTTGATAAAACAATTGAAGAAAAAGCACAAATGCTTAAAAAATACCTTGATAAAATATCCTTAAAAAGCGGCGAAAATGTATTGCTCCCAATTGGAGCCGACCACCTTGCAGCGGTAAAAAATATAAAAGAACAAATAAAAGAATTAAATAAAATATATAAGGATTACAAAATTACAATAGCGACTCCATTTGAATACTTTAAAAAAGTAGAAAAACGACAAAAGATAAAAGGGGAGTTTTTAGAAAATTCACTCAATTTTATTTTGCCAGGAGTTTATTCAACAAGGCTGTATATAAAGCAGGCAAACGCTCAATCCCAGCACATTCTCTCAAATATTGCAGAACCTTTAGAACAAATTGCACGAAAATATTTTAAAGTAAAAGACAGAACTGAAGAAATAAACTACGCATATAAACTCCTAATACAAAACCAAGCTCATGACAGCATATATGGCTGCAGTTTGGATAGCGTTTGTGATGAAGTTATGGAGCGGTTTAGAAAAGTTGATACAACCGCAAACGGAATTATTAAAAGAACAATAAGAGATTTATCTGACATTAATGCTCCTTTAGCAGTAATAAATTTGTCAAAATATCCTTATACAGGCGCAATAAAAGTTATAACAGATAAAAAACTTGATTACCTGAAAATCGCAAGTCATAAAGGTTTTACCGATGAAAAACTTTATAATATAAACCAAATCCCAATAACGGAAGATTACACAACTTTATATGAATATTTAATTGATGTAAAAAATCTGCCCGCTTTGTCTTTAACGCATATTAATAAAAAATATATATGCAAAGAAAAAAATTTAAAAACAGGCAAAAATTTTATCGAAAATAAAAATATTAAGTTTGAAGTTAAACAGGGTAAAATTACGGTTACGGACAAGCAAACAAATAAAACATACAATGACTTTATTACCATAACCGATTTAGCCGATATCGGCGACAGTTATAATTTTGGAGCGCTAAAAAACGACAAACCCGTTAAAGCACAATTAAAATCGGCAAAATTAAAAACACAAAATCCCGTTTTTGCTTCAATGAAACTTGTTTATGAAATAGATATCCCGCAAAAATCCACCTCAAAAGGCAGAAGTAAAAAGACAAATAAACACAAAATCAATATTGACGTAATTTTATATAACCAAGCAAAACATCTAGAATTTAAAGCAAATTGGATAAATAAGAGCAAAGACCATATTTTAAAACTCGGGTTTAATTTAAAAGAAAAGATATATTCAACGATAAATGAAGATTTGTTTTCAACCGTTGAACGCCATTTTAATCCCGATTTTGACATAAATAAATATATAAACGCACCAAGAGGCAGGGAGATAAAACCAAACACCTCTCCAATGCAAAGATTTATGATGACACAAGGCTTTGGGCTTATAACAAAAGGGTTAAACGAGTACGAAATAATAAAAAACACTGTAAATTTAACCCTATTGCGCGCAACAGGTATAATATCAAACCCGCACAATCCGACTCGCGGAACGAGCGCAGGCCCGCCTATAGAAACACCCAAAATGCAGTGTTTAGGTGAAAATAAAGCAAATTTTGCAATAACATTCACAAGTTCCGAAGAACAAATGTATGCGCTTGCTGATACATTTTATGAGTGCTGTTTAACTTTAAATACAAATAAATCCGATACAAAATTTTAAAAATATAAAATATTTTTTAATTATTACCAAATATTTCCTCAGCTTTTTGAGCCTGTTTAAGAAGCCCATAGTAAAATTCCAGTTCATCCTCGGTTGCTTCATTCAATATTTGCATAGATTTTATATAAAATGGGTTGTCGTTTGCTGATACTTTTTTTAAATTTAGTCCGACCTTATCAACCTCCAAATCAAGGGCGGATAAAACCTTGCTTAATGTAGCAAAACTGGGCTTATAAGTACCCAATTCAAGTTTTGAAATATGTTTTTCATGAACACCTGCCAGCTCTGCCAATTGTTCTTGAGTTAAGCCTTTAGCCTTTCTGATTTGTTTTAATTTTTTGCCAAAAGTGTTGTCATTAGTCATACCATAACCTCTCATATATTTTAAGAGGATATTAAAATAACTTTAACAACACACTCTGCTATTTTTTTAGTATAAATATCAGATACTTGATATTTTTTTAAACTTGTAATATTATAATTTCATAAAATTAATTTA
>CANQRT010000136.1 GCA_947626325.1 Candidatus Gastranaerophilales bacterium
GGGTTAGCTGTTTCAGAGGGCTGATTTTGACTATAAATTTTTAATAAATTTGTTTCTTTCGGATTGACTACCTGCTCATTTTCCTGCTGCGTAGCTGTGTCAGTATTATTTGGATTGGATTTTTGCTCATTTTTCTTTTGTTTTTCCAAATATGCCTTAGGTTCACCAAATATTTTATGGAATAATTTCGTAATTGGTTTTTGTAATAGCGGTTGGATTACCATCATAATTATCACAAAACGTGCAAACCCGCCGAGGAACCCGCCTAATGTAATCTTTGGTAATTTTAACTTTAATTTACCTATATTTATGAACTTAGTTATTTTCATTTTATCTAAGCCAGTATCTAAAATTTTACCCAAAAACTTTAACGGACGTTCCCAAAGCTTTAATTTAGCCCCATCATGCTTCAATGATTTAGCCAACTCTTTAGCTTCTTTAAGTCCTTTACCTGCAAGCTTGGCAACTTTATCTTTATCCACACCTTTAATAAGCAGTTTTCTTTGCATTTTAGCAATTTGAAGTCCCTCTTTTGTCAAAGCTGTATTTGCATTTGTATTTTTAACAAGTTCTTTTAAGGCCACTCTTGCTTCTGGAGTCATTCCTCTATATTTATTACCGCCTATTTTATATAATATATTTGTACAAGGCTTGTATAACAATAATCCTATATATTGTTCAGATAAAACATGCATGAAAGTACTTAATTTTTCGCCTTTTGGTGCTTCTTTTGAGGCTTTATGAGCCCGTATTAATACATTTGCTGTAAAGTAAAGACTAAATAAATCACCGCCATAAGTTAATAATTCCTTTGTTTTCATTGTGCTTTTAGCAAGTAATTTGCCTAGAGCGCTTTTACCTGTATTCATACTTGCAGTGTTTAATTTATTTTTTAATCCTAATAATTTACTGCCTGATATTTTATCCTTATTTTCTTCTACAAGTTTTCCAATACCTTTAGCTACATCATCCGCCATCTCTTTACTAAAAACAGTTTTTACCCCGTCTTTAGCCTTTGCTAGTCCAAAATACGACAACGTTTCACTATTAAAATATTTACCAAAATCAGGTATAGTTTCTTTGAGTTTTGATACTTCACTTATAGCTTTGCCAGCAAATTCTTCTGATAGAGATTGAATCTGACCTCTGGCAATTGAACTTTTTGGCATTGCCTTATATGTTTCTGTAAAATATTTTGTAAATCTGTTATTAGTTAAAAATCTAGATATTTTACCGCTGTTTTTAGAATTAAATATTTTATCTAATTTTAATACATCTGAAATTTTATCACCAAATTTCGCAACAATATCTAAAAGACCTTTTCCATCTTGTTTCGCAATTAAAAAATCAATTAATTTATTAGAAAAATATACAATTGGTAAAATTCTTAAAGAATCTTGTAGGTTTTCTGAATCTATAAGTCCGCTTAAGACCTGACTTGCTGAATTGGTTTCCACACTATTAGTTACAACTTGTTTTGATTTTTCTATGCCTGCTTGAACATTAGATTTATCAATCCCTGTATTTGAAGACATATATTTTTGAATATTATAATTTACACCATTAGTCATAGAAACCTTCAACCTTTACATAATATAAAAAAAGCAAATAAAATCATTATTTGCTTTTTTTATATTTTATATTAATATTTTTTAACAAATCCCTATCCGTCAGAGAATATATCAAAAGTTCTGTCTACATTATTTTCAATAACTTTTTCTACTGATTCTTGTTCTTTTAGTAAAGCACTATGCTGAGTTTCAAGTTGGTCAAGTTCTAAATCCAATTGACTTTGTTTCCTAGCTATACTTGCAGTTTCATATTCATATTTACTTTGGGCTTCCGCATCATCAGAAGTATCTAATACCGATTCCATTTCAGTATCTGACATAATTGAATCAACAGAAAGTGGGCCTTTAGTACCCTTAGTATTAATAACATTCATCTGCCCATTTAATATCAAATTTTGTATAACAGTAGAATTTTCTAAATACTTAGTTCCGTCAATTATTTCATATTCTTTATCGTTAATAATAGCTTTTCCGTTTTCATCTATTTTTATTAAATCATTCCCTTCTAAATCCTTTGGAATTATCCATTCGCCATTTTCATCTTTCTTTAAATATATTTTATTGTCAGTGCTTAAAGTTAAATATCCCATAGATGTCATATTTTCATACGTTAAATCTTCGGTTCTATAGCCTTTTGAATTGCTTTCATCAGTAACTTTAAGTTGCAATTTGTAGTTACTCATAGCCGCATTATATTCTTGTGCTGACTTTTCCGAATCCATAGCAAGCTGCTGCTGGCGCTGTGATATCATTGTCATCTGATATTCCACATCACTAATTCGTGAAGTTAGCATTAATAATCTTGCCTGGGAGGATGATAATCCCATTATATTTCTCCAAATTTTTCATTATACATTATTAAATATCGGCATTTTCTATTGAAAACTTGAATTTTAGGAGAAATATTCTTAACAAAAATTAATAATTATCTATTTTTAATATAATTAGAAATATCTATTACTTTATTAACTTCTTCTGGAATAAAGTTTTCACAAGTACCCCACAAAATAGTTTCAGGTAATTCATCACAGTTAGAATCATCAACTGCTTTTTTGTTGCAATATCCCTTTATCATATTATTAGTTCCGTCAATTTTAGGTGAAAAATATGCGCAGGATTGGCATATTTTTATTCTAAACCCGTGCTGGGCAAGAATATCAGATATATTTTTTACCGCATCACACATTCTGACATAACTTTGCTGAGTTGATTGTTTTTTATTTCTATATCTAAATACAGCTTTTTTAAAGCCGTCTTCTGAGATTAATTCTAATCTGCAGGGGAATACGCTGCGTCCATTTGTAACATTTATCGGAACAGTTATTTTTTCTATTTTCCTATTTTGTTTTTTTCTTACATTGGTCAAAATTGACTTGATTAGCTTATTTTCACCAAATATATCAGCTAATGTATAAAACGGGCACGCAGTTAAGTATAACAAAGGTTTTACATATAACTGAGATTTATATACCGATAAGGCAAAGGATAGCGCTAATACTACTGCTAAAAATACATTCCACGGAAAATCAAATAAGAAATAATAATGGAACGAATATGTTAATAAGACCAACAGCATTGCAATTAATACTATCGGGTTAGGCTTAAATAAAGAGAATAAAAACTCGGTAAATTTAAAATTCGATAAAGATTTAAAATTAAAGCAATGCGCAAATAAATCCATTTTAAACTTAAATGACGGCCTGCGTAATTCATAATCTTTAGATGAAACGTATGTCTTTATCTCTGGAATAAATTTCGGAATATAATTTACTTTTACAAGTAAAAATGAATATTTTAATTCAGCATTAGCATCTTTAAAATCAATACATCTTAATTTTTCAAGAACCTCGTGACTAATTGCCGTAATATCAGAGTCTATGGGAACGGCTAAACCAAGATTAGAACGTCCTGATTTCATTATATTTGTATTATATTCATTAACATTTAACCAAACATTATCATTAAATTGTGCATTTTCTGGGATAATTTGCGTTGAACCAACAACAACATCATTTTTTTGTAAGGCTTTATTTATATTTAACAGGAAATCACTTTTTACATTTCTGTTAGCATTTAAAAATACATATCCGTCTACTTTTTTAAAGGATAAAATATTTTCGAGCAGCCAGGATATTGCCTTATCTCTGCCCAAAGGAGTATCATCAGTTAATCTCCATAATTTTGCACCGCCGACAAATTCTAATTTATTAGAAGAATCATCCGTACAAGTATCTAAAATGATATGTATTTGATAGTTTGAATGAGGATAATTTTGCTTATTTAACTGTTCAAGTAAGTTGACAATCGTTTTTTCATTATTGTGTGAATATATAATTACAATTAAATTTTTATAAACATTGACCTCAGAGTTATCAATTTTTTTTCTGGAGTTTAGAAAATTTGATGCAACAATTACCGCAAAATAAACGGTAAATATTGCCGTATATAAAAAACATAATGCAAGTATAAAAATTATTAAACCATTAATCATGCTCTCACCTTTCACCATGATTGTAAAAAAAACAAATAAAATTTTCCAGTTTTGAACTAAAAATAAAATCAATATATTGTAAATTTTTATTAAAATTTGAATAAAAAATGTAAACATTTAAGTCAAAGTGAATTATTATAATTGTAACAAATCCCCAAATCTCCTCCCAAGATTATTAAGTATTAGCTGCAAGGCAGCTTTTTTTTTGCTCAAAAATCTTCTTGATAATATAAAATTATGTAGTAATATAAAAAATGTATGCGCCCATAGCCCAGCTGGATAGAGCGTTTGGCTACGAACCAAAAGGTCGGGGGTTCGAATCCCTCTGGGCGCG
>CANQRT010000137.1 GCA_947626325.1 Candidatus Gastranaerophilales bacterium
ATATCCTATTAAATCGCCATTTGAACCTATTACTCTGTGGCAGGGAATTATTATCGCGATAGGATTTTGGTTATTCGCATGCCCGACAGCTCTTGAAGCATTAGGATTTCCGATTGCAATTGCAATATCCTTATAACTTCTAACTTCGCCGTACGGAATTTTTAAAAGTGCATTCCAAACCCGCTTTTGAAACTCAGTGCCGTTAGGGCAAAGTGGTAAATCAAAACTCTTGCGCTTGCACGCAAAATATTCATCAAGCTGGTTTATTGTATCTTTTACTATTTTGTTTTGAGCCTTATTTTTTATTGTTTCAACCGAAAACGAAACACTTAAAAGTGCTTTATCATCGGCAGTTATATATAATTCTCCGACTGGTGAATTATAACAAGCCTTATAAAACATTAGTTAAAATGCACCTTTGTTAAATCAGCTTTGCGGATACGAATGTTTTTGGGAGTAATTTCCAAAAGTTCATCATCTGAAATATATTCCATACAATCTTCAAGCGACATTTTTCTGTGGGCTTGAAGTGTAACCATAACATCAGCAGTTGCGCTTCTCATATTTGTAAGTTTTTTAGTCTTACAAACATTAATTTCAATATCCTGCGGGCGGTTATGTTCGCCTACAACCATACCTCTATAAACTTTAGTTTTAGGAGTTAAGAAAAATACACCTCTATCCTCAAATTGAGCCAGCGCATAAGGTATAGCCTCACCCTGCTCGTGAGAAACAAGCGAGCCGTTTCTTTGCTTTGATATATCGCCTGCATAGGGTTTATAACTGTCAAATGTATGGTTCATTATACCCTCACCGCGTGTCATTCTGATAAATTCGCCTCTAAAACCTATTAAACCTCTTGCGGGGATTGAAAATGTCAACAATGTTCTGCCTTTTGCAGTTTGCATGTGGAGCATTTCGCCTTTGCGGTTAGAAAGTTTTTCAATGCAAGAACCCGCACAGCTTTCAGGTACATCTATCAACAGATTTTCATAAGGCTCCATTAATTCATCATTTATTCTTTTAAAAATGACCTCAGGCTTTGATACTTGGAATTCAAACCCCTCTCTGCGCATTGTTTCAATTAAAATACTTAAATGAAGCTCGCCTCTGCCAGATACTCTGAAACTTTCCGTTGTATCAGTATCTTCAACACGCAAACTTACATTTTTTTCAAGCTCGTCATACAGTCTTTTTCTAACCTGACGGCTGGTTACAAATTTACCCTCCTGCCCTGCAAAAGGACTGTCATTTACCGAAAATATCATTTGTAATGTAGGCTCATCAACTTTTATTAAAGGAAGTGCCTCTGTACAATCGAGTTCCGTAATAGTTTCACCAATATGTATATCATCAAATCCCGTTATTGCAACAATGTCGCCAGCAACAGCCTCTTGAGCCTCGACTCTGCCTAAGTCTTCAAACACATACAACTTAGCGATTTTACCACGCTCAATACTTCCGTCGGCTTTTATTAAATTTACTTGCTGTTGGGATTTTATAATACCATTTTGAACTCTGCCTATTGCAATTCTGCCTACGTAATCGTTATAATCAAGCGTTGTAGCTTGGAATTGCAATGTTTTATTTTTATCTCCCGTCGGATGTTTTATTTTTTCAATTATTAAATCAAGTAATGGCTCAAGAGTTTTAGAGTCATCGTCCATATTTTTCTTAGCAAACCCTGCCAGACCGTTTGCATAGACGTAAGGGAAGTCAATTAATTCTTCATTATCGGTTAACTCGGTGAACAAATCAAAGACTTTATCCACAGCACCATCTGGATTTGCACCTGTTTTGTCTATTTTATTAATAACAACAATAATTTTTATGCCCAATTCAAGCGCCTTAGAAAGAACAAATCTTGTTTGAGGCATAGGGCCTTCTGCCGCGTCAACAATCAAAAGTGCGCCGTCAACCATACCTAAAACGCGCTCAACTTCTCCGCCGAAATCCGCGTGCCCTGGGGTATCTACTATATTTATTTTGTAGCCTTTATAATGTACGGACACATTTTTTGAAAGAATTGTTATTCCTCTTTCACGCTCTAAATCGTTTGAGTCAAGAACTCGCTCTTGCACCTGCTGATTATCCCTAAATACGCCTGTTTGCTTTAAAATACTGTCAACAAGCGTTGTTTTACCGTGGTCTACGTGCGCAATTATTGCCACGTTTCTAATATTCGTGTTATCCATTATTAATGTTTCCTAAAAATCGTCTGTGTTATGCTTACATTGTAATATAAACATTCATATAAAACACAAAAAAAATATTTTTGTCCTGATTTAATTGACGAAATCTTTTGATTTTATTTCAAAAATAGTAATATTTTCATCGGTTTTCTTTATTCGTTCAATATATTTTTCATCTTTCATTGATGTCATAATAATTGCTACGGCAGGCTTTTTTCCTGTCATTTTAGCATAATACAATGATTGCCCTATACTCTCCGCCCACTTTTTTGCATAATCAAATTCTATTGCGTATTCATCAGTTAAACAATCAACTCTGGTTTTGTCTTGAAGCACATGTTCAATTTCGCCCGAACAATACTCCCTGACATAATCCGCCTCTTTATATTTATCTTTCGGCTGATAATCTTCATTAAAAGAATTTGTTGACAAATATACAAGCGCAGAGATTATAACAATTACAACTGTTGTAAGTATTTTGCTTATAAGTTTTTTTAATTTTTTCACAAGGCAATTTTAGCATATATTATATTTTTTGTTAATTGAATTACCTGATTTATATTGAATTAAAACGTTTTAAATTTCTGCTGCAATTTTTTTGAACTAATTTTAGTATTCTTTTTCCAATTTTATTATCAATGCTGTCTATGACTTTTACCATTGCCTCGGGAATACTCTCGCACTGATTTTTAATTAACTTTTTAAGCTGTGCATAACTTATGCCCACCTCACGTGCCATTTTTTCAAAATGAACGGGTTGTATTCCCTCGCAATCATAGTATCCGCCAATTTCCATTGCCATTTTAAATGATAATTCAGGATATACTCTTGTACACAATAAATCGTATGCGGGCGCTAATTCTATTGTTCCGTCATCATTATGTAATATAGAAAAATTTTTGCCGTGTGCATCATTATTTAAAATCAAATAATTAAACACCATTAAATTTATAAATTCATTTATATATATTGCAGGTTTTTTTGTTTTCCTTAGTATATCAAAACAGGTTTTAAACCCAATTCCCTCATCTTCTTCATACTTAAAAGCACTTGCAATATTGGATGCTTGACAGAAATCTTCCTGATGTATTCTTTTAATTTTGTCTTCAATATTTAATCTGTCAAATCTTTCTATTAAAAAGTATTTAGTATGACAGGCATATCGAATTTCTGTATTTGGAACTCTAATACCACATTTTTCCGCAGTTTTCATACAAATATATTCATTATCCACGGTATCTTGTAAATTTTTAACGGCAGGCTTTAATATATGTGTAGTTGGCGTATAATTATCGGAAAACATTATTTGATTATCCGCTAAAATTACTGCTGTTTTATCTTGAGCTCCCGCTAAAGAAAGCCTTAAATTATTCATTCCCGTTCCAAGCGGTTTTTGAGGCAGCTCAAGTATAAATTTTTCTAATTCTTCTTCTGAAACTTTCTTTCCTTTTTTTTCATAATATTCTTTTAATTCTTGATTATTTTCCCGATCAAAAAACGAAACAGCCCCGGGGCAATCATATCCGATTGCTTTTAACATTGAAAAATCATTGTTTGGATTGATATTATATTTTGCCGCAATTCTTTTTTTTGTTTCATTATTTTCAGGTAATAATCCGTTAAAAAATCCGTGGCATTCTTTGGTTGAATAAACTTTTTTTTCCAATGGCAGACTTAAAGACAGCTTTCTTTTTGCATTATCATCATATTCAAAAATTAAACCGCCTTGAATATCAGATGTTAAAATACCTTCTAATTTATCATTTATATATACATATAAAAATTTTTTTGACATTTGTTTTATTCTCTTAAACTAATTAATATTTAAACTCAACCCGAGTAAATTACAAATTTTTATTACATTTTTTATGCCTGTATTACGACTTCCATTTTCCAATTCAACAATAGAACGAATTCCGACTCCTGCAGATAATGCCAATTCATATTGTGATAATCCTGTTGTTTTTCTTGTTTGTTTAATAATTTGTCCCAGTTCTTTTAAATCTGTTATTTTCATATAAACCTTTCCCTTTGGGGAATATTTTATTATAATTAAACTAAAATTACATTAATTTTCCCAATAGGGAATATTTAGACAATTTAATTAAAAAAATAACAAAATTTTCCCGATTAGGAAAATTATACATTTGTTTTAAGATTTATGCAAGAAGATAACAA
>CANQRT010000138.1 GCA_947626325.1 Candidatus Gastranaerophilales bacterium
GCTGCACGTTTAAATGACAAAGTAGGATTTTTAAATAAACAGGGACAATGGGAAATTAAACCTAAATTTATTGATTTATTTTGTTTTTATAAGACAAAAGATTATTATTCTAAGGTTCCATTTTTCTGCCAAGATGCAGAATTTCATGACGGACTTGCTCCTGTTATTTACGATAAAGATTTTGTTGTGTATGATAAAAACTCTAAAATTTATATACCCATAATCCCCGAAAAGTTTAATATCCAAGATGAAACAGAAGTTTGGGGTAAGGTAAAAAAAGATAAATATTATATAAAAGCTAAAGTTAATAAGATTGATAAGCTATTTTTAACTCATGGTATTTATAAAGAACGATATAAGTTAGGCTATATAAACAAACAAGGTGACCTTGTAATAAAAGATGATTTTAGAGAAATTCAAAATTTTTCTGACGGACTTGCTGCGGTTAGAAAGTATAAATTATTCGGTTACATTGATAAAAACGGGGAATTTATACTGCCACCTAAGTATGTTGAAGTATATAATTTTTATAACGGTTATGCCCCTGTAGCTGTTTTTTGTAAATCAAAAAGGCAGGTTAAATCTTATTATAAAAAATTCAAATAAAAAAATTCATTATTTAAAATGCAAAGGTTTTTTGTTAATATACCCGATGAAATAAACTTACTTTCCAAATAATTTCATAATTTTATCAATAAGACCTTCATCAGCGCTTACTGACACAGATGAGGAAGTATCCATTTTGGCTAATTTTTCTTTTAACTTTTCTGTGTCTGGCGATAGAGGTGCTTTTGCTAGATACTTTTCATAAGCCTCTTTAGCACTTGCAGTATCTTTTAACTTTTCGTAGCAAAAACCGATTTTTCTAAATATTTCATTATCTATCGTTCCTGCTTTTAGCGCTTTGTCGTAGTATTCAAGCGCATTTTTAAATTCGTATAAATCAGCATAAACATCACCTAAGCCTGCTAAAGCAAATGAGTTATCGGGTTCTTGCCTTACTAATTTTTCATAAAACTCCATTAAACTTGTTTTATCGCCCGAGGCTTCATTAATTTTAATAATTTCTTTTACTGCTTCACTCTTTGTGGAGTCTTGCCTATGAGCATTCAAATATTCGGCAAGTGCAAGCTCATAGTCTTGTTTATATGAGTAGCATCTTCCCATATTGAAGTGATAGCCGTATTCATCATTTTTCTCATCGCAAACTAAAGCACGCATTTGATATACTAACGGATTTTGAGGTGATAATTTTTCAAATTTATTAATATTTTCAAGACATTTGTCATAATCTTTAGTATTAAAATAATATTCTGCAAGTAGTGCAAAATAATTTGCGTTTGTTTCGTCTTTATATTGATTTAAAAACGCAATAGCGTTGTCGTTATCGCCTTTCATAAGGTATGCTTTTATTTTAGTATACTCACTGCGGGCATTTTCAAGTGCTTTATCATATTGCCCCTCTTTGATATAAAGCCCTGCAAGGTATTCACCAAGTTCATTTATTTCTGGGAACGCTTTAACTCCGCGTTCTAAAGTATCAATTGCACTGTATCTGTCGCCTATTTCATTATATAAATCAGCTAATTTGTAATATATAGCCATATCATCTTTTTGCTCAAGTATTCTAAAATACTCATCAATGGCATTTTGAGTCTTTCCTTCATGCTCATAAGCCTTAGCAAGCAAAAATCGAGCATTGATTATATTATTTTCTTCTGTTGTCGCATTAATCGCTTTTTTATAGTCATCTATAGACTGCGAAACTTTTTCGTTTAGGATTTTATATTTTGCTCTTGTAATGTAATATTTGTATTTATCGGTGTTGGAATAATAATCAAGCAGTTCTGAATAGCCTATTAAAGCGTTCGGATTAACCTTAACCAGTTCTTCCCAGTATTTAGGGGCAATGTCGTTTTTTTCAAGAGTCTTAGCTAAAAGTGCAATTTGCTCAAGATATTCAGGGTCGTTTTTTAAACTTTCGTATGACTTTTCTAATAATTCATAGGCTTGTTCGTAGTGCTCCTCATCAGATAACATTTGCGCCTGCGCTAAAATTCCTTTATTACTCATTATTTTTCCCTTTATCACTTTGTTTTTATATATATCACAAAGTAATTTTTTTTTAAATAAACTATTATTTACACAAGATAATTAAATTTGTTATACTTAAAATAACTTTAGGGAGACTATATGAGTAAGATTTTTGCTTTTGATATGGGTAAAGCCAGTATTGGTTATTGTGTCAGGGAAGATAAAGAAATAAAAGAACTTGGGTCAATAATAATAGATAAAGACCATTCTTCTATTGCAGACAAAAGAGCAAGAAGAAGGGTAATGAGAACTTTAAAATCTCATAGAGCCAGAGAAAATTGGTTTGATGAACTTTGGCAGAGCAATGGGCTTTGTATTATAGATAAAAATGATGAAAAATTTAAAAAAGAATTTGCAAGCAAAAATGATAATACAATTTATAATTCCACTCTGTTAAGAATAGCTTTAATTCAAGGCAAAAAACTTGAAGAATGGCAGATATATAAAGCCTTGCATAATGCGTTTCAACGCAGAGGTTATGATATAAATATTGCTTGGGCAAACGGAACGGACGATGAAAAAGAAAATGAAGAAGCCGTTAAAAAATATTGCTGTATAGATGGGGTTGATATTATAAATTCTGATGAATATAAATATCCTTGTTATTATGACGCTCTGCTTTTAGGTCTATGGAATGAAAATAATCCTTATGAATTAAAAAGAGCAATAGGTATAGCACCGACAAAAGTCAGAACAACAGGCAGAGTCGCACCAAGAGAACTTGTTGTAAAAGAGTTAACAAAATTATGGGAAGAAGCAAAAAAACAGCTTCCTCAGTTAGAAAAAATATCGGTTAAAGAATTTTTATACGGAGATTATAGAGAAGCATACGGCTCATATAAAAATCCCGAATGGATACAATATAGAGGAACAGAACACGACTGGCAGGGTGTTTTAGGACAAAAAATTCCGAGGTTTGATAACAGAGTCATTGCAAAATGTAAACTTTTACCAAAACGAAATGTTTGTTCTGCTGATACTATTGAAAATATAATGTTTACCCTGTTAATGCAGTTAAAAAATTTAAGATTTATTGACAATGAAGTTAATAAACAAAGACCTTTAGCCTCTTGTGAAATTAAAGAAATATATGATAATAAATTGCCAATATGGATTGAGAATTTAAATAAATATAGAAAAGGAGAAACAAAAAATCCTTCGTTTACCGTTACTAAAACGGATATTGAAAATGTAATCGGTAAAAAAAGTATAAAAGACAAAATTGAACCCTTTAAAGCAAATATATCGGGACGCAGTTCATTTTGCAAACGTGCTATGCAGATTATGATTGATATAATTTTGTCGGGTGATAATCCAACTGAAATTGACATTTCAAAATATATTGATAAAGAAGGAACACCGAACGGGATAAGCGAAGAAGAAATAAAAACAATGCTTTCAAAAATCGGTAATTGGGAAAATTTGTTTATATCCGATAATCGTGATGAAATGGCACAAAAAGCTCAAAACGCAGATATAAAAAGTGATATTTTAATCGGTAGTATAACAAACCCTGTTGTAAGAAACAGACTGCAAATATTTAAAAATCTTTTTAATGAACTAATATCAAGTAAAGGAAAACCTGATGAAGTCATATTTGAATTTGTTCGTGACGGTGCTGATAATTCATTATTCGGGAAAATTAAAGCAGAAGCGAATATGAAATATCAAAAAGAACAGGAAAAAGATAATGAACAAATTGTAAAAGAACTTCAAGACGTTGGAAGATATAGCAAAACAAATTTTGAAAAATGGAAATTAGCTAAAGCTCAAGATTTTAAGTGCATATATAGCGGTCAAAGAATAGGAATTGACGATATTGATAACTGTCAAATAGACCATATATATCCTCGCACTTTAGGTGGAAATGATGCTTTTTATAATAAAGTAATTTGTTATAACAAAGAAAATCAAGATAAAGGTGGCAGAACTCCTTTTGAATGGCTGTTTTCAGATAAAGAAAGATGGGCGGAATATACCCTAAGAGTTACAAATTTAAAAGGAAAACTAGGTAAAAAGAAAGCAAGCCTGCTTGTGCTTCCTCCAGATAAATGCGAAAAATTAGTAGAAAGCTATAACGGTTTAGCGGAAACTGCTCAAGTAGCAAAAGTCGCAAGTGCAATAACTCATTATATTTGCGGATGGGGAATGCAGACAAAAGCTTCCGAACGCCATGTTTTTGTAGAAAACGGCTCAACCACTGCAAAAATCAGAAATATATATAAATTGAATTCTATTTTGGGTGATGAAGAA
>CANQRT010000139.1 GCA_947626325.1 Candidatus Gastranaerophilales bacterium
TTGTTAAGAAATATAAAATTCTAAGTATTGACAAAATAATTTTTCTAATTCATAATGAATATATAAAATAAAGTGTAATTAAAACACTTTTAGAGAGGAAAAAATGAAAATAAATCCTATTAATAATATATCATACGGAAAACAAAGTTTTAAACATACTGCTGTTCCATATCCTGAATATGAACAGGCTTACTTGTATGCTTCAGCTGATAAATCTATTTTTAAAAGAATAAGCCAGCTTTTTAACCCTAAAGTAGACAGCGAAACTCAAAGAATTAAATCTGCTATTGACTCTACTTGCAAAGAAATCCAAAATCCTAAAAAACAACTACTTTCAGTGTTAGTTTAGTCTTTTTCATTTAACACCCATTTTGTTCTGAGTTTCCACTGTATTATCGTTAGAATAAGTATAAATACAAATAAAATGTATGCGCCAGCCGACGCTTTGCCTATTTCAAATGTTTCAAATGAGTTCTTGTATATCCAATATACTATTACATTTGTTGAGTTTTCTGGCCCGCCTTGTGTCATTAAATAAACTAAATCAAAGATTTGAAATGAGTTTATTGTCGTTATTACCAGCACAAAAAATATTGTCGGGCTTAACAGCGGCAGAGTTATATTAAAAAAAGTTTTTACTGGCGAGGCACCGTCTATCTTCGCTGCCTCATATACCTGCATACTTATTCCTGAAAATCCTGATAAATATATTATCATATTGTATCCGATTAATTTCCATACAGATATTAATATTAATACCCCCATAGCCGTATTTGCATTATATAGCCACTGTATATTCATTTTTAATAATGTATTTACAAAACCAATATTGGGATCAAATATCCATTGCCAAACCATTGCAATTACTATCATTGGAGTTATAAATGGTAAAAAGTACGCAGTTTTATATATTTCCTTATTCTTTATTTTTGAATTTAATAAAGATGCCAATATTAACGGGATAATTGCCGCAAATACTGTTACAGATAGCGCATATATTATTGTATTTTTAAATATAATTCCAAATTCTTGCGAAGTTAACAAAGTTAAATAATTTTTAAATCCAATATAATTAATATTTCCGATTAAATTCCAATCACATAAACTCAGTATGAAAGAACCAACCGAAGGAAGAAAAATAAATATTAAACAACCAAGCAAAGACGGTAATAAAAACAATGCAAGTAAATTTTTTTGTAAAAATCTATTTTTCATAATAACTTTAGCTTATAATAATATAGTACAAATAATACTTAATAAATAATACAATAAAAATTCGGAGTAGAGCAACGATAATGACTAAAACATTAAATCTGGAAGCATTCGGAAAAAATGATATCCGTGGTATTTATGGAGAAGATATTACCGAAGAACTTTTCTATTATACAGGCAAAGGATATGTCAAATATATACAAGAAAAATCAAAATTAAAACCAAAAGAAATATGGATTACTATTGCCAGAGATGCACGTAAACACTCTGAAACACTTGCAAAAGTCCTTGCAAAAGGTATTGTTCACATGGGAGCAAATGTTATTAACCTTGATTTAGTGCCTACTCCTTTAGGATATTACTCAGAATTTACCTCCTACCCTGAAGATATCTGTAATAACATTAAAATAAGCGGAGCTTTAATCGTTACAGCAAGCCATAATCCGCCTGAATACAACGGATTAAAAATGACTTATAATAAATCTTCCTTGGATGAAAATGAAATAAAAAAGGTTAAAGAATACACTCATGAGGCTATGTCTAAGGATATTACCGCTGTTAAACATGGGGAAAATAGATTATATAATATAATTCCTCCATATATAGACTCAATGATGGAAAAATTCTCAAGAGTCGGTGAAGGGATTAAAGTGGTAACAGACTGCGCAAACGGAACAGCAGGTGTGGTTGCTCCTAAACTGTATAAAGATTTAGGATGTGAAGTAATAGAATTATATACAGAACCTGACGGCAATTTCCCTAATCATCATCCAAACCCTAGCGTTTTAAGCACTTTAGAGGATATTAAAAAGAAAGTCATTGAAACACATGCCGATTTGGGTATCGCTTTTGACGGTGACTCAGATAGACTTGGCGTTATTGACTCTGAAGGTAATCCGCTGACAGGGGACAAATTATTGTATATTTATGCCCAAGATATTATTAAAAATCTTGCTATACGTGGAGAAAAACCTGTTATTGTTTCAGAAGTTAAATGTTCTCAAGTTCTGTTTGACGAAATAAATGCTCAAGGCGGAATTGCCGTCATGGCTAAGACAGGTCACGGTTATATTAAGTCTAAAATGAAAGAAGTTAACGCAATTTTAGCAGGTGAAATGTCAGGGCACATGTTTTTTAAAGACAGATATTATGGTTTTGATGATGCTATTTATGCAGGCTGCAGAATTATTGAAATAGTAGCAAAAAATAAACAATTAAATAAAGACTTTAAATTATCTCAATTGCTAAAACCGTTGACAAAGTGTGTACGCTTGATGAAGTAAGATATTCTTGTAAAAACGAATATAAAAAAGAAGTACTAAAAAAAGTAGAAGCAGAAATTAAAAAAGACAAAAGTGTTTTTGGCAGTGAAATTACTGATATAGTTAAGCTTGACGGGCTTAGAATAATTTTCCCTGACGGTTTTGCACTTATAAGACAAAGTAATACAGAGCCTGTTTTCACTTTAAGATTTGAAGCTGACAAGAAAAAACAGGCTGTACACTATAAAAATGTAATGATTGATATACTTGATAATTCTATAAAAGAAATATCGGAGACAAAAGTAAAATGAAGGCATCTTTAGTTTCAAAAATAATTATTGCAGTATGTATATTATGCTTACTTGCAGGTTTTATAAAAACAGACAAATATGACGCATATTTTGAAAAAGATAATATTCTTACAAATGCAAATAAAATAGGAGTAATAGAACTTGAAGGAGCAATTACTTCGGAGTCTGAAAGCAGCTTATTTTCAAAAGAAACAAGCGCTCCTAATTTATTAAAATCACTTATCAGCGCTCAAACTGACAATGATATCAAGGGAGTAATAATAAAAATAAATTCCCCTGGCGGAACTGTCGGGATGTCGCAAAATATTTATAATCAAATAATGAAGCTAAGGCAGAAAAAACCTGTGGTTGTTACAATAGATGATGTTGCTGCAAGTGGAGGTTATTATATAGCCTGCGCTGCAGATAGAATAATCGCTCAAGAGGGCTCATTAACAGGCAGTATCGGGGTAATAATGTCATTTATGGATTATCACAATTTATTGACACAAAAGCTTGCTATTAACCCTGTCGTTATAAAAAGCGGTAAATTTAAAGATATAGGCTCGGGCCTGCGTGAAATGACACAAGAAGAACGTAACTTAATGCAAGATGTTATAAACGATTCATATTATCAATTTTTAACAGCAATTAAGCACGGCAGAGTGGATAGAAAGGATAATTATCGAGTAGAAATGAGCAAGCTTTCAGTTGATAACTTAAAACGCTATGCTGACGGCAGAGTATTTACTGGAAAAAAAGCTAAAGCACTTGGATTTATTGATATTATAGGTGATATAGATACTGCAAAATCAGTAATTGAAATTATGGCACAACAAAAATTCAATAATAAATTAAAAGCTAAATTGGTTAATTATAATAGGAAAACTACTCTTGGCGATTACTTTTCAGATATAAGTGAATATGGTGCAAAAAGTAATTTAAAATTGACTGATTTTATGCCGTTAAGTATGATATTAAGTAAAAGGCCTCTATATTTATGGGAATAACAATAAATAATTTCTTTGAGAATATATATAACGTAATATTTTCGCCTAAAGAATTTTTTAGCAGTGAAAATATAATTAAATCAACTAGATTAGCAGCAGGTACTATAATATTTATATCTGCATATATGACAATTGTAACCTCGATATTCTCAGGGGATTTATCGTTTTCACTATTTTTAACAGTACCTTTTGGCATACTAATAACAATGTTAATGTGGTTTCTAACAGGATTATTCTTTGAATACTGCGCTAAAATTTTTGATAGAGGCGGACAATTAAAGGAAATCCTCTTTTATACTGCATTTGCTGGTATACCTTATATTTTTTTCGCACCATTAGAACTTGTAAAAACTTTAGGCCAAACAGGTTATTTTTTTGCATCAACAATTGAGTTTTTATTATACTTATGGATAATAATTTTATATGTCTTAGCACTTAGAGCAGTGTATAAAATAACATTAGCAAGAGCATTTATGCTAATATTTTTACCATTTGTTGCAGAAATTTTTGCAATTTATTGGATAATGTCTTTTAATAATAAAATCTGGTATATATTCTCAATGTAGAGA
>CANQRT010000140.1 GCA_947626325.1 Candidatus Gastranaerophilales bacterium
AGTAGCTGGGCCATTTGGTGCTGTAAAAGAGCAGTCATCGGGATTATATGCTCAAGAAATGGCAAAACGAGGATTTCTAACTATTGCATTTGACCCCTCTTTTACAGGTGAGTCTGGCGGAGAACCAAGATATATGGCATCTCCTGATATAAATACAGAGGATTTTCAGGCTGCAGTTGATTTTTTATCTGTTCAGGATAATGTTGACTCACAAAAAATCGGTATAATAGGTATTTGCGGTTGGGGTGGTTTAGCTATTAATGCAGCTGCTTTAGATACAAGAATTAAAGCAACTGTTGCTTCTACTATGTATGATATGTCAAGAGTTAATGCCTACGGTTATTTTGATAAAACAGATGAAAACCAAAGATATGAAATGAAAAAAACTTTAAATGCTCAAAGAATTGAGGATTACAAGAATATAGAAAAAGGCGGAGCTTATAAAAGGGCAGGAGGAGTTGTTGACCCTCTGCCTGATGATGCACCTTTCTTTGTTAAAGATTATTATGATTACTATAAAACTAATAGAGGCTATCATAAGCGTTCGTTAAATTCTAATGAGGGCTGGAATGTTGTTGGCTGTATGTCCTTTATAAATCAACCAATTTTAGCCTTTGCTGGTGAAATTAAAAGCGCAGTGCTTTTAATACATGGAGAAAAAGCCCACAGTCGTTACTTTAGTGAGGATGCGTTTAAAAAATTAAATGGTGATAACAAGGAATTAATGATTATTCCAAATGCTGTTCATACAGATTTATATGACAAAACAGATGTTATTCCTTTTGATAAAATAGAGCAATTCTTTAATAAATATCTAAATGAGAATAACTAAATTTTATTATTTTAATCTTTCAACTTCAAAAACTTCTTTATAAGAAGCACTGCCCTTTTGCTTTGAAGCATACATAAACATTATAGGATTAAAAGAAAGTTCGTTGTTGCTGTTTTTAAGATAGTGCATTCCAGAGTCTTGTGAATTATAAATAGTACCTGTTTTTACTTGTTTTCCGTTTATTTCTTTATATGTAGAAATTCCTTGGTGAGTCGGGTCAAAAGCTACCCAGCCGTACTTATCAAAGTAAACTTCTACCCAGGCATGCGGTGTATCATTTTTCCTTAAAATATCACCAGAAACCACTCTTGCTGGTATGTTTTTAGCTCTTAAAATAGCTGTCATTGCTGCAGAATATTCACTGCATTTACCTTTTTTCTTTAAAAGTGCCTGTTTTGCGCCTATATTTGGAATTACTGTATAAGTAATATGTTTTTGCAGGTATTCATATACTCTTTGGATAATTTCTTCCTGCGAATTACCGTTAATACCTGCTGCGATACTTTTTATATAATTATCATTTGACTCAATAAACTTTTCAGGCTTTAAATACCTGCTTAAATCACTTTCTGGAGTGTTATTTTTTTGAAGCATTTTTGCGGTTAATAAATTATAAGTTCTTGTTTTAATAATCCCATCATAATAAACAACAACAGGTTTAGTTATATCTTGAAAATTATATTCGGCTATAACACAATTGGGAGTTTTATATACTTTATCAGGCTTTTGAGAACCTGACGTTATTTTTATATATTGTTTATCTTCTTCATTTTGAGGTATTCTTATTTTTAAATTTAAAGATTTAAGTTTCCCTGTAACATTAACAATATACGTATATTTAAACTTATAGTATTCATAAGGCGGAAGATTAGGATTTTCTACAGGCTGTTCACTCGGTTCAGATGTATTTTTTTGAGCTGATACTTGAGTATTTGCCGTATTACTTTTATGAATTTGGTTTGTATTTGTTTTTTCATTTTTTAAAACAGCAAAATATAAATAACCTAAAATTGCAATTCCGATAATTATAAAAATTATAAGAATATAATTTATAATTTTTTTATCAGATTTTTTCTTTTTTTTCATACTGTCCCTTTATAATTTTAGGTCTTTTTTAATATAAATTTCTGAATAGTTAGAACTATAACTATTTTTGAATATGTATTTAAAATTAAACCTTTTAAGTAAAATATAATTTTTTGATGGTGAAATTTTATCTGTATAGACATCATCAATATTTGATCCGCCTACAATAATATCAGGTAATCCAAATTTTCTCCAATTATTAAAGATTTTTAATTTTTCATCAGATGTTGCATATTTGTGAGTAATGTAGGGTTTATTAATTCCGTTAAAAAAGATATTTTTGTTAAAGTATAGATTAATACAAGTGCTATGCCATTGAATTTCAGGTTCTATTCTTTGTAATATTTCATAATCATTTGATGAAAGATTATGAATAACATTTTTATTTCCGTTAAAACGTAATTAATAATTATATTCTCCAATATACACTTTGTGAGTTTTTTTATTAACAATAAACGGGCCTTGCTCTAACCAATCCGACATTAGTTTATATTTATCAAGATTATTTTGTTTTATATAGTTATATTGAGCTTTGGTTGGGTAATAATCATATTTGATTTCATGAATTGCTGCAAAAATACTCCAATATATTTGTATACCTATAGTTAATACTGTAAAAAGAACAAGTAATTTTTTAAATTCACCGCTTAAATTAATATCATTTTGGCTGTAAACAATCCAAAAAAGAGATATTAATAATACTGTTAATAATCCAACATGATGAGGGCTTATATAATACAATCCGCTTATTATAAATAAAATATATGGAATAATAAATAATAACAAGTTTTTCGTCTTTTTAAAAAAGCAAAATAAAAATATATTTAAAATAACTCCCAAAAAACATCCTATATAAAACATTATTTGTATTAGAGCTAATGTTCCGTTTGTTGTCGGGGTTATATAATAATGAAAATCTATAAATTGAAAAGAATTATTTTCATAATTATAAAAATCATATAATAAAGCGTCCGCAGGTAAGATAAGAAAAGAATATATACATCTTACAATGTTATCTTTTGCGTAAGAATTATAAAACAGATAATTATGTTTATCGGGTATTACAAGAGCAGCCACAAGGCAGGCAAAAATAAACAATATAAACAAAGAAATGTAAGCCTTATTTTTTAAAGGAGTTTTAGCCTTAAAAAGTTCAATAATCCAAACTATAGAAATTCCGCAAGCTACTGCCATTCCAAAAGTGCATGATAATGACAGCAAAGCTAAAAAAGAAGTAAATCTATACGGGTGTTCATTTTTTGTATTATAAAAACAAGCAATTAAAAACATTGCTAAGCAATAAATACAGTATGGTCTTGAAATGATTGAATACTGGTAAAAAATAAAATAAGTAAAAGGAAGTAAAAATTTCACGAGGGAGGGTAATTTTGATTTAAAAATTAACAGCCAAACGGCAGGCAGCATAAATGCAAAATTCACAATTTTTAATCCCGTATCTGGAAATATATTTAATGCTGAAAGCGGTTTTAATAATAAATACCATAAGGGCGGATGACCTTCAAAATGCGGGATTACAAATAAAATATCATAAATACTTGCCTTAGAAATTCCCCACGCCTGAAGTTCATCAAACCAAGGTTCATGAAAGAAGGATAAGGCAATAGTTAATATACAAAATAAGGAAAATACAATTATTTCAATTAAATTATTTTTTTTCGTGATATTCATTTTCAGTATTTACGCTCCAAATTTTTTCTTTAGAAGAATTATTAATAAATGCTTTAACGGCTTCAAACCCTGTTAAAATAGAGTGATCCATATTATTATATCTGTGCTGTCCATTTCTGCCTATGCAATAAAGATTGCCTATTGTATTTAAGTAATCTTTTACCAGGTTAAAATCCTTATAAGAACCGAAGTAAGCAGGGTATGCTTTTTTAACTCTTATAACTACAGAGTCAAGCACATCTTCTTTATTTATAAGCCCTGTTTTTTCCAGTTCATTTACTGCCAGAGTTATAAAATCATTATCTTTCATAGTCCATAATTCATCATTTTCACTGCAAAAATATTCAAGTCCCAGCCAAATAGTATTCTCAAAATCCTTAACCATATAAGGCGACCAATTGTTAAATATTTGAACTCTGCCAAGTTTAACATTGCGCTCTTGAATATAAATCCAGCAATCTGGAATTATATTACCTGCGGTTTTGTATTTTGTTGTATTTTTTACCGCCATTTTTTTAACTAAAAGACCTGCCGTCATAAAGTCTCTGTAGGGCAGATTTATTGCAGTTTCCTTTACTTTTTTATCAATATCAGTGTTAAATGAGTTTATTAAATCTTTAACAGGCATAGAAGAAAACACTGCTTTGCAATTAAAAGTATGTGTTTGCCCTTGTTCATCAACGGTTGTAACAGATGATATATTGTTATTTGTAAAATTAATAC
>CANQRT010000141.1 GCA_947626325.1 Candidatus Gastranaerophilales bacterium
GAATTCATCTGCATTGTTTTCATTTATGTTATAGAGCAGTTCTTGCATTTTTGTTGAAAGTCCAAAGTGCTCGTCAAATAAATAAGGATTTCCGGCTATTGCTATTTTTTTATCAATTTTATTTATCTTAAAACTGCTAAAATTAAAAATTGATGCAACAAAAACACCCGCAGAAAACGCAATTAAATTAATTTTTTTGTATTTGGAAAAATCAAAATTAAAATTTAAATCCGAATAATCATACAAAAGTAAAACATCGCATTTGGATTCAAGATGCTCAAATTCATATTCATCACAGCCCCAGCCTGTAAAAAACAGCAATAATTCGTCTGAATTTTTATTTATTAAATATTGTTTCATATATAATCTCTAATCAATTATCGCAATTTTTATGACGTTGTCAAGGTTATTTTTAAATATCAATAATTCGTTTATAAAACAATTATTTTATAAATTTTTCTTTATCGAGATATTTTATCACTCTTGCAGGGTTTCCGACAACAACAGCGTTATCGGGCACGTCTTTTGTTACGACCGCACCTGCTCCTACTACTGCATTTTCTCCGATTGTAACACCTGGAAGGATTGTAACATTTACCCCAATCCATACGTTTTTCTTAATATGGACGGGTTTGCAGGTTATAACATGCCTTTCATACATATCGTGGTTATTTGTTGCAATCGTGCAGTTTAAAGAAATCATTGTGTTATCTTCGATTGTTAAACCGCCTGCCGACATACATTGAAAACCGTTCAGAATAACGACATTTTTGCCGATTTTAACTTTATCGGCTAAAATTGTGAAAATAGGAGGATGAATAACGGTATTTTCCCCGAGTGTATGATTGAAAAGCTCATCAATTAACTCTTTGCATTTAGGGGTTGTCGGGTTTGTCTGGTTTATCCTAAAACATAAATCGGAGCTTCTTCTTGCTTCTTCAATTCTTTCAGGTTCTTGATTTCTGACATCAATTCTTATTTCTTCCATAATTACCTCGCTATTTCTAATTTGTACATAAATTGAATAATATTCATTGACTTTTATTCAATGAATATGATACAATAAAAATTGTAAAAGTAAAGAGGTAGTGCTTGAGGTATTAATTGTGACAAACAGACAGCTTGCCGCTATGGAAACAAAAAAGAAACTTATTGAAACTGCTAAAAATATAATATGCAAAAAAGGGCTCATAAATACATCTATTGAAGAAATTACAAAAGCCTCGGGTGTATCGAACGGAACATTTTATACCTACTTTAAGCGCAAGGAAGATATTGTTTTTGCTCTAAGCGACTATATGTTTCAAAAACTTTATGATGAGGCTTTAGCATATAATGCAGGAATTATAGAGCGTCTTGCAGTCTATATGACAAGTTTTGCGCAATATATCGAAAATAGCAGTCTGAAGTTGTGTCAGGAATGGGTACGAAATTCAGTAGATCCTGATATTTTCCCTGACGGAAAAACAAAGCTATGCGCTGACATCGCTGCAATTAGCAGTCTGCTTGAAAATGCAGTTCAAAAGGGCGAGTTAAAAAAAGATACTCCCGTTGAATTACTAACGCAAACCTTTACCGACCTTCTTTACGGTCAAATGCTGTGCTGGGATATTTCAGGCGGAACATACAGCTATAAAGAACGCACGGGTAAATTCTGTGAAAAAATTTTAGGCTCAATAATAAACCCTTATATGAAAAAGTAAAAAAGAAAGGATAGCTATGTATTTAGAAAATATCAATAGTCCACAGGATATTAAAAAATTAAATACGGAAGAATTGAAAGTTTTAGCAGATGAAACAAGAAAAGCCCTGATAAATAAAATCAGCAAAGCAGGCGGTCATAGCGGCCCGAATTTGGGCATGGTTGAAATGACGGTTGCACTCCATTATGTTTTTGATTCTCCTAAGGATAAAATAGTGTTTGACGTTTCACATCAGTGTTATCCGCATAAAATCTTAACGGGCAGAAAAGAGGCATTTTTAGATAGCGAACATTTTGGCGATGTAACAGGTTACACTAACCCACTTGAAAGCGAACATGATATTTTTACCGTAGGACACACTTCAACCTCTGTTTCTTTAGCTTTGGGGCTTGCTAAGGGCAG
Source organism: Candidatus Gastranaerophilales bacterium (assembly GCA_947626325.1). Lineage (GTDB taxonomy): Bacteria > Cyanobacteriota > Vampirovibrionia > Gastranaerophilales > Gastranaerophilaceae > Avigastranaerophilus. The sequence continues at coordinate 2,106 of CANQRT010000141.1, forward strand.
GGATTTAAATCAGGCAAAAGGCAATATAGTCGCAATTATCGGAGATGGCTCTCTATCAGGAGGAGAGGCACTCGAGGGCTTAGATTATGCGGGAGAATACAATAAAAACTTAATTATTATCCTTAACGATAACGACCAAAGTATCGCAGAAAACCATGGCGGTATGTATAAAACTTTAAAGGAATTAAGAGAAACCGAAGGTAATTCCTCAAATAATATTTTCAAATCTTTCGGTTTGGACTACAAATATTTAGATGACGGTCATGATATACAAAGCCTTGTTAATTTATTCAAAAGTGTAAAGGATATTGACCACCCGATAGTATTACATATCCATACAATAAAAGGAAAAGGTTTACCCTATGCCGAAAAAGACAGAGAATCTTGGCATGCAGGCGGCCCGTTTAACGTAGAGGACGGAAGTCCTAAATTTACAATGCAAGAAGTTGATGATCCTATATTTGACAGCATTAAAGAATTGCTTGATACAAATCCAAAAGCAATAGTTTTAAATGCGGCTACTCCTATGGGACTTGGCATGGTAAAAGGAGTTAGAGAAAAATACGTAGAGAGAGGTCAATTTATTGATGTCGGAATTGCAGAAGAAAATATGGTTGGTATGAGCACTGGAATTGCAAAAAATGGTGGAACTGTTGTCTTTGGTACATTCGCCCCATTCTTTCAAAGGACTTATGATCAAATATCTCACGATTTATGCTTAAATGACGCTCCAGCAACTATGCTTGTATTACAGCCAGGAGTATATGGATTAAACTCCAATACTCATATCGGTTTATGCGATATTCAAATGTTTGCTCATATTCCGAACCTAATCTATTTAGCACCGACAACTAAAGAAGAATATTTCCAAATGTTCAAATTCGCAACAACTCAAAAAGAACATCCTGTTGGAATAAGAGTGCCTGCAAGTTTGCCAGAAACAGGAGTTAAAGATACAACCGATTATTCAAAATATAATAAGAATAAAGTCGAGAAAGTTGGTTCTAAAGCAGCTTTATTTGCAGTTGGTGTCTTAATGCCGTTAGCTATGAAAACTGCACAAAAAGTTAAAGATGAAACAGGACTCGATATTACGGTTGTAAATCCGAGATTTTTGACAGGTTTAGATGAAGAATTGCTAAATGAATTAAAAAAAGAACATCAACTGGTTATCACAATAGAAGACGGTGAACTGATGAGCGGTTATGGACAAAACATTGCATCGTTCTACGGAAACAGCGATATGAAAGTTTTAAATTACGGCATATCTAAAGCATTCCATACCGATTTCGATCCTGATGAATTATTAAAAGAAAATGGCATATCATCAGAAAATCTTGCAAATGTTATTAAAGATTTTATTAAGTAATAAAATTTTTCAAGATAATTTTATAAAAAAGCCGATAGCAATTGAACTATCGGCTTTTTATTATTTATTCAAGTTTTCTAATGTATCATAAACTTTTGAAACTATTTTCCAAGTACCATTAATTTTATTCATTATCAAAAAGTCAGTAAATTTATATCCGTGCCAGTTATCTTCAATTACTCTAACTGTTGCGATTGTTTTTTCCAATGAAATAACATCAACTCTTGAAATATAGTTATCATCACAAGCTCCAAAGCTATCTATTGTTTTGTAAAATTCTTCAATTGAGCCTGATTGATAAGTTTGTTTGTTTAATTGTCCAAAGAAACAGGCTTTTTCATAAAAATATGGTTTAACTATTGAGCTATCGCCATTTTTAACGGCTTCTACAAATTTTCTTGCGGCATTTTCAACAGCGCCGAATTCTTTAATATCTTCTCTCATAATATCTCCTTTCAAATTTTATGTTATATTTAAAGTATACTTTTAACAAGTACGGTAATAAAGGTAACTGTCAATATGCAAGAAAAAGATTGTTTAAAAAGTGTAGAAAGTTATGATAAAACAGGGTTTTATTATACAATGTCGCAAATAAGCGGTAAGTTTAAATTAACCGTTTTATATTCAATATATAGACACAAAGTTATAAGATTTAATGAACTTCAAAGATACTTAAATATGATTTCGCACAAAACTTTAAGTAACACGCTTAAAGAACTAGAAAAAGATAATCTTGTGAATAAAAATATTTACCCGCAAATACCGCCAAAAGTCGAATACAGTTTATCTGATAAAGGAATATCTTTTATTCCCGTTCTATATGCTATGTGCG
>CANQRT010000142.1 GCA_947626325.1 Candidatus Gastranaerophilales bacterium
ATGATACTTTATTACTTGAAAGTGATTTAATCTATGAAGAAAAAATATTAGATGAGCTGATTAGTAATAGTTATCCAAATCTAGCTGTAGTAGATAGATGTAAACCATATATGGATGGAACTGTTGTTTGTATTAATGAAGATAATGAAATTACAGCATTTGTTCCGAAAGAGCATTTTAACTTTAAGAATATAGGTAATTATTACAAAACTGTTAATATATATAAATTTTCTAAAAAGTTTTTAAATGAGGATTATTTGCCTTTTTTAGAAGCATATTGCAGAACAATGGGGAAAAATCAGTATTATGAGCAGGTACTAAGAGTATTGTTGTCTTTAGAAAGACACAATATGCGTGTATTGAAACTTGACGGAGAAAAATGGTACGAGGTAGACGACCTGCAGGATTATGACATTGCTGAAACGATATTCTGTGATGATATGAAAGAAAAATATAAAAAGCTAACAAGTAGATATGGCGGTTTCTGGCGTTTTGACGGATTAAAAGATTTTTGTTATTTAATTAATCCGTATTTCCCAACAAAAAGAATGATAAAAGAAATAAAAAATAGTTTTACTGATATTCTTGTTAAATATCCCTCAGGACAATCAATAGATAAAATATTAATAGCTAACACATTTAATTTAGAAGAAAATCAAGTGCTTTTAGGTAATGGGGCAGCAGAATTAATAAATACATTAATCCCGACATTAAAAGGTGAAATAGGAATAATACTGCCTACTTTTCAGGAGTATCCGTCAAGATTGACAGATAAAGCTAATGTACATTCTTTTATTCCGCAAAATAAAGACTTCAGCTACACAAAAGATGATTTAATAAAATTTTCCAAAGAAATTGATACGTTAATACTTGTAAATCCTGATAATCCAAGCGGAAATTACATTAATAAAAAAGACTTGCTTGAGCTTTTGGATGATTTTAAATTAAATAACAAAAAATTAGTATTAGATGAAAGTTTCGTTGATTTTGCTGACGGCAGTGATAAAAATACCTTGCTCGAGGCTGATATATTAAAGAAATATCCAAATTTAACAGTTATAAAATCACTATCAAAATCTTACGGAATTGCAGGGATAAGGCTTGGAATAATGGCTTCAGGTAATAAAGAACTAATTGAAACTTGTAAAAGATTATTGCCTGTTTGGAACATTAACTCTTACGGTGAATTTTTCATGCAGATATTAAATAAATACAAAAAAAGTTATTTACAGTCTTGTGAAAAAATTGTTGAAAATAGAGAAGAACTTTTCTTAAAACTTTCAACAATTCCATTTCTGCGCCCTATAAAATCCTTTGCTAATTATATATTGTGTGAGTTAATTCCCCCCCCCCACGAGAGCAAAATACAAAATGCTGAAGATATTTGCGCAATTTTACTTAAAAGCAATATATTAATTAAAAACTGCTCAAATAAATTGGGATTTAATTCAAAACAATACATAAGAATAGCAGTAAATACTAAAGAGGATAATGATAATTTAGTTTCAATACTTAAGCAATTAAATTAAAAAGGAGAAATTATGCAGATAAAACCAATTAACGCTATTGTATATAATCAGGAAAAAGTTAATATACAAGAGGTTATAGCTCCGCCTTATGATGTTATAAACGAAGAATATCAGGACAATCTTTATAACAGGAGTGAATATAACATAATAAGGTTAATACTCTCAAGCGCAAAAGATAGATATACGGATGCAAAAGAACACTTTATAAAATGGCAGGAGGAAGGTGTATTACAAAAAACAAATAAGCCTGCAATATTTTATATTATTCAAAAATACACTGCAGAAAACGGCAGAAACATTGAACGCAGAGGCTTTATTGCCTGCAATGAAATACAAGATTTCTCTCTTAAAAATATTCTGCCTCACGAATATACAATGGGCGGACCTAAGCAGGATAGGTTAAATTTAGTAACAGCAACAGGTGCTTTTTTCTCTCAAATTTTTATGGTTTATAACGATGAACAAAAATTACTTGAGAAAAAAGTTTTCTCAAAATATGAAGCCTTAACACCTTTTATTGATGTAACTGATGATAACGGTGTAGAAAATATTGTATGGTTAATTGATGATGAAAACGACATAAAAATCATTCAAGAAGTGATGAAAGATAAAAAACTTTTAATAGCTGACGGTCATCACAGGTATGAAACATCGATGAATTATTCCAAATTGCACCCTGAAAATGAATATGCAAAGTTTGTAATGAGTTATTTTACAAATGCTTCGGATGAAAATCTTGTTATTTATCCTACTCACAGAATTATAGAAAAACATTTTGAGACTGGTGAGATTATAAACAGCGTTAAAAAATATTATGATATTGAAACTGTAAAATCTAAAGATGAATTTTTAAATAAAATAGAACAAGAAAATAAAAACCAAATAACAACAGGTTTAATTCTAAAAAATGACGAAAACTATTACGTTTTAAAATTAAAATCTGGGGTCGAAAAAACAATACAACAGCCAAAAGAACTTCAAGAGCTTGATTTGACTGTTTTGCATGAACTAATTTTGAAAAAAGAGCTTGGCTATACTCAAGATGAGTTAATGGCTCAAGAGGGTATAAAATATGAAAAACAGGAAAAAACAGCGTTTAATTCCGTTAAAGAAAATGCAAGTGCTTGCTTTATTATGGCATATCCTAAAATGAGTGATATTTTGAAAATATCATCAGCAGGCTATAGAATGCCTCAAAAATCTACATATTTTTATCCTAAGCTATTATCGGGTATAGTAATAAATAAGTTAAATAATATTTAAAAATTAAAATAAATAAATTCGGAACCTTTAGTAATATATAAAGCTGATATTATAAATACAACTGAAATTAACAAGGTTAAAAATATATTTTTTGAAGCAACGTATTTCGGGGCAAGTTCATTTGAATTTTTAAAGCAAAATACAATAATAAAACTTGCTATAAATAAAATAATATTTAACTTTAACTGAGGGTTTGAAAATACAAAATTAAAGTTATCAATAGTCGCGGGGATAAAGTCAGTATTTATTGCAAGCATTGATTTAACCGCTAAAAAGTATTGATGAATATGTTTTATCATAACTAAAGGCGCAATGAATACCATTGTTATAAAGGTTATAAATATTGCAAGTTTATCATTTATTTGAATATTCGTTTTTTTCCATAACTTGTTAATGCATACTAAAATACCATTAATAGTGCCGTAGAATATACATGGCCAATTTGCGCCGTGCCAAATACCCGTTATTAAGAAAACAAAAAATAAGTTCCAATAGGTTCTTATTTCACCTCGTCTGCTCCCGCCCATAGGAATATAAACGTGATATTTGAGAAATCTTCCCATTGTTATATGCCACCTGCGCCAATAATCGGATATGTCTTTTGATTTATATGGTGAGTCAAAGTTAATCGGCAGTTCAATATTAAATAATGCCCCTATACCTAATGCCATGTCACAATAGCCAGAAAAATCAAAGTAGCCTTGCAGGGCTATTGAAAATGCAAAAGCCCAAGAGGTATAAAATTCAGTCATAGCTTCTAAGTGCATTACATCTTGTATAAAATCCGTGAAATTATCTGCAAGTATTACTTTTTTAAATAGACCAATTGTTATTAAGAATAGACCGCGATATATATTATCTCTGTTAATTACCTTTTTTGCCATATCTTGAAATTGAGGTATTAACTCTTTATACATACATATAGGCCCTGCTATTAACTGAGGGAAAAACGATACAAATAGAGAATAATCAATAATATTAGTTTGTTTTGCTTCGCCTTTATAGGTATCTGTGATGTATGAAATTTGCTGGAATGTGAAAAAACTAATTCCTAACGGCAGTAAGATTTTCATTGTGTCAAAATGGGTAAAATTAAAACTGTTTATCGTTTCCAGCATAAAATTAAAGTATTTATAATAGCATAACAGTCCTAAATTTCCGACAATTGCAAATATAAGTAAAAATTTTTTAAATCCCTGTTTAAAATCCTTTTGTATAAAATATCCCATTATATAGTTAAAAAGTATTGAAGATATTATAATCGGAAGGTATTCAATTTTATAATAAGCATAGAAGTATAATGATGCCAGTAATAGCCAAAGGTTTGAATATTTTATCAGCTTTGTTTTACATATAAGAAAATACACTATAAAAACTATAGGCAAAAATATAAATAGAAATTCCAGTGAATTAAAAAGCATATTCTCTCTCTATACCTATTCTTTTCGGCTTTTCTATCATAACATAAAATTG
>CANQRT010000143.1 GCA_947626325.1 Candidatus Gastranaerophilales bacterium
GTAAGGGTATTGTTATGGCTGGCAGTGTTAAACTTGTTGAAGCTCAAATTGATGATAACTGGAACAAGTTTTTTACTTGGGTAAATGAAATTAAAAAATTACACGTTGAAGCTAATGCAGATACACCAAAAGATATTGAAAATGCTTTAAAATTTGGTGCTGAAGGTGTTGGACTTTGCAGAACGGAACACATGTTTATGGATCCGGATAGGCTCCCTTGGGTTCAAAAAATGATTATTGCAGGAACTCCTGAAGCAAGAAAAGAAGCATTGGATAAACTTCTTCCCATGCAGTATTCAGACTTTTACGCAATGTTTAAAGCATTAGGCGATAAACCATTAACGGTAAGACTTTTAGACCCGCCGTTACATGAATTTTTACCTGATAAAGAATCTTTAATTGCAGAAGTTGCAACATTAAAAGCTCAAGGCAAAGATGCAAAAGAAAAAGAAGAATTATTGCATATAGTTGAAGGATTATCAGAATCCAACCCGATGATGGGTTTACGTGGCTGCAGACTAGGGTTAACATATCCCGAAATTAATGAAATGCAAGTAAGAGCTATCTTTGAAGCATGCTGTGACCTCAAAAAAGAAGGATACAACGTACAACCTTGGGTTATGATACCTTTAATCGGTCATGTTAACGAGCTTAAAGTTGCTAAAGAAATTCTTGTACGTGTAGCTAAAGAAGTAATGGCTGAAAAGGGTGTTGAAGTTGAATATAAATTTGGTACTATGATAGAAATTCCTCGTGCAGCTTTAACTGCAGATGAAATAGCAGAATATGCAGAATTTTTCTCATTTGGTACAAATGATTTAACTCAAATGACATTTGGTTATTCAAGAGATGATGCAGAGGGCAAGTTCTTAAACAGATATGTTGAACAAAAAATTCTACCTGCTAATCCATTTGCTACATTAGATACAAAAGGTGTAGGGCAGTTAATAGAAATGTCTATGGAAAAAGGTAAAAAGGTAAATTCTAAATTAGTTGGCGGAGTTTGCGGGGAACATGGCGGTGATCCTGACAGCGTTAAATTCTGTAACAAAATTGGTTTAGATTATGTATCTTGTTCACCATTTAGAATACCGCAGGCAAGACTTGCAGCAGCTCAAGCGGTTGTAGAGCAACAATCTAAATAATTAATTAATAAAACCAAAAGAGAGTGAGTATAATTTATTCACTCTCTTTTTTATCTTTTAATTTAAAAAATATTTAATAAAAAGCATAAGAAATAAAAATTAAAGTCCATTGCGCAGTACAGTTAAACTTTTTAGCGAGGCAGCATCAGAGCGAGGACTGTTTGAGCCGCCTTAGCGGCGAGTTCCGCAGCTCGAGCCGAGCTTAGAAGTTATCTGTACGGAGCAGCAGGACGCAATTTTTATTTCTTATGCTTTATTTTTATTTATTTTTTATTTTTATAGGTTCTTTTTATATTTTTTAATAAAAATTAATTCATATAAGCATTAACAAGTTTTTTAACTTCATTAGCAGGAACAGCAAATCCAATACCGATATTAGACTTATTGTTATCTGGATTAAATATTGATTGGCTTATACCAATAACCTCTCCGCTGGCATTTAATATAGGGCCGCCTGATGAGCCTGGGTTTATAGCAGCATCTGTTTGTATTTTATTTCTTTCATAGTCAATTCTTGAAACAATGCCTGTTGTTAAAGTTCCGTTAAATCCAAATGGATTGCCTATAGCAAGCACCTTTTGCCCTACTTTAACAAGTGAAGAATCACCTAATTTTATCGTAGGCAGAGGTTTAGAAGGATGTATCCTAAGCAAAACTAAATCTGCATTTCGGTTTACACCGTCCATAACCTCTGCTTTATAAGTTTCACCCTGCGATGTAGTAACTTCTATATAAGAAGCCTTATCCACAACATGTGAACTTGTCAATATTATTCCGCTCTTATTTATCACGCACCCTGTTCCACTTGAAAGCCCATCCACTAATTGAGCCTCTACTAAAACAATAGCGGGATTTATTCTCTCGTAAACTGTGACATTTATGAATTCATCACTTTTATAATCACTTTCTTTTGAATATACTGTTGAATTTAAAGATATTCCGCTTATAACAGAAATAATCAAAATCACAATAACCGATAAAAATTTCCAGTGTTTAAACATAATCATTAACCCAAAATCTCTCTCTAACCATAATAATTAAACACTTGTTTCCCATACATTTCATTAGCAATAAAGCGTGTAATTTTAACAATTAAAGGGCATATTAAAACTTCAAATTAAGTATAAAATATTGTTATAACAAATTGTTTTATCATATAATTAAAAAAGAGGGAAAATGCTGGAAACAATTCTAAAAAGTAAATTGGTTAAGACTATGGAAAATATTGCGGGAGCTGAAAATGTATTAAGCGGCCGTGATGAGTTGATTGTGTATTCTACTGATTCAACAAATATAACAAATCCAAAAGAAATGGCACAGGCTGTAGTTTTTCCGCATTCCGTTAAGCAGGTAAGTGAAATAATGCAATATGCTTATAAAAAGTCAATTCCAGTAACTGCAAGGAGTGCTGGAACGAGTGTCTGCGGAGCATGCCTGCCAAAAAAAAGCGGAATTATTCTTGATTTTTCAAAAATGAACAAAATTATTGAGATAAATAAAGACAATCTTTTATGCAAAGCAGAACCTGGAGTAATAATAGAGGATTTAAAAAAAGCAGTTGAAGAATATGATTTATTTTATCCGCCTGATCCATCTAATTTAAAAGTATCAATGCTCGGCGGCAGTATCGGACTTTGTTCTGGCGGGCCTCACACTTTCAAATACGGTTCAACAAAAGACTATATTATTAATTTAGAAGTAGTATTATCTGACGGAACAATAATCAATACAGGCAGTGACTGTTCTAAGAATGTTACGGGCTACAATTTAACCCAGTTATTTGTAGGTTCAGAGGGGACTTTAGGTATTATAACGCAAGCAACAATAAGATTAATCCCTAAGCCCGAAGCTAAAAGAGTTATGCTTGCGTATTTTGACACCCTAGAGGATACTTCAAAAACAGTAAATGATATCATTTCAAATTTAATAACCCCCTCTGTTATAGATTTAATTGATAAAAATACGATAAAAACAATAGAAAGTTTTTATCCGTCGGGATTATTAACTGACAAAACCGCTGCTTTGCTCATAGAAATTGACGGATTTAAATCCGAATTAAACGAGCAGTATGAAAAAATAATAGAAATATGCAAGAATAATAACTCCTCATACATTCAAACGGCGCAGACAAAAGAGGAAGAAGAAAAAATTTGGATATCAAGGCGCTCCTCCTTTGGTGCTACAGCAAAACTTGCGCCAAATGTTGTAACAGAAGATGTTGTTGTCCCCAGAAATAATATTGTAACTCTTGTTAAAGGAATAAGAGAAATCTGCGACAGATACGAGCTAAAAACCTGTATAATGGGGCATATAGGCGACGGAAACATTCACCCTAACATCGCTCTTGATTTAAGAAATCCAGTTGAAAAGGACAATTTTTTTAAAGCTAAAAAAGAACTTTTTGAACTTGCAATAAGTCTTGGCGGTACTCTCTCAGGCGAGCATGGTATTGGAAGTGAAAAATCAGAATTTATAAATCAAGCATTAAACCCAAATTCCCTAAAAATAATGAAACAAATAAAAAAACTTTTAGACCCTAAAAATATATTAAACCCAAATAAAATTTTTTCGGAGGAATAATGACATACTGCATAATTCAAGCTACAGCTACAAATGAAGAAGAAGCAAAAAAAATTGCAAAACACTTGGTTGAAAAAAAGTTGATTGCGTGCTGCAGTATTATCCCGAAAGTAACATCAATATACACTTGGCAGGGCAAAATAAATGAAGATAATGAGTCTTTAATGATTATAAAAACCAAGACACAGCTATATTCACAAATAGAAGAAGAAATTAAAAAACTTCATAGCTATGAAGTACCTGAGATAATTTGTATCCCGATAAATACAGGCAGTAAAGAATATTTAAGTTGGTTAGAGGAACAAATATAAATATATTATGAAAAAAGTATTTATAATTAATTTTATATATCTAATACTGCTTTTCATATTACCTACATTAACAAAAATTTTTAGTTACCCTCATTATTTAAAGAATAATCTATTATTTCATAAAATTTCTTATGAGTGATTTTTCCATCCTTTCTTCCTAAAAC
>CANQRT010000144.1 GCA_947626325.1 Candidatus Gastranaerophilales bacterium
TCAAGAAAACGAGCTTTATCAATTCTATCCAAGAAGAAAAATGGAGTAGTTAACTCGGCGCTGCCCATCATAAATCCTTCACCAGTACCTATTGTACTCATTCTATAACCTCTAACCGTATAAGGGCCGCCTAAGCTGTATGCCATAACTTCGGGCATATCGCCATGCAATTTTCCTGCAGCCCTTGCCATTAACGAGAAGGATGACTTTCTCATAACAGGAAAATATCTTTTTATACCTGCTGAAAGTGTTGCATGGGTATAATCCAAATCTGTAATATTTACATTTTCATTTAATCTTAATGTAGCAAGTATACCATTTCTAGGATTTAATACATTATCTCTTGTATCATAGACTAAACTTGGGCCGATAGTAAGATAAGTTCCGCCTTGCAATTGTTTTGCACGTTCTGAAATAGGAATATTATGCTGGTTATATAATGCAGCTATCTTATAAGCATCGCCCTCTTTAACCCTTATATGTTCACCGCCGATTTTAATAGCTCCAGATAAATTCTTATAAGTTTTAAAAGGTCTTGAAAGAACAACTTCAGCACCAAACCTCTGTTCAACAGCAAGGGGAACTTGATAGCTGCCAAAATCACGGCCAAAAGCCTTAATTAATAATGAATTATCCGTTCCTTTTAATCTTGGTTCGAAAAAGCTGACTTCTGCCTGTAAATTAGCGTGATCAAGTGTAGAGCTATCAGACATTATTACACCAGTACCTGCCATAAAGTTAATGCCGACTCTTTGCCCGTTACCCATAAAGTTATTTTCAACAAATCCTGCCTGACCAAATAAACCCGTTGCAGTATCCAAACCACCGCCTAATGAGATTGTTCCTGTTCTTTGTTCTTCTAAAACGATTGTTATGTCATATAAATTTTCATTATCTGCAGTTTTTTCTATCTTTCTATTTACATCTCTAAAAGCTTGAGTAGCAAATAATCTTGTTAAATCTGCCTTTAGTGTATTTTCGTTGTACACACTTCCAGGAGTAGAAAGTATATTTCTTTCAATTACAAAATCTTTTGTTTTTTTATTACCTTCAAACGCAATTGAATTTATTATTCCCTCTTCCATTTTAATATTAACGCACCCGTCAGGGTCATCTTGAACATTTGAGACTCTTGCTAAAACATAGCCCTTGGAAGCATACAAATCCTCTATTTGAGTAACTGCCTCGCCCAAAGTTTTTAAATTTTGAGGTTCGCCCTCTAAATGACTAAGCTTGCTTAAAATTTCACCCGTAGATACTACTGTATTTCCATCTATTGCAAAATCAGTTATTGGTATATTTTCTTCCAGATATATTCTTAATGTCAGCGAATCTTCATCGTTAGGAATTGGTATAGCTTTCATTTTTTCTGAAAAATATCCAGTTTTATATATAGCTTTTAAATTTTGCTGAACTAAATCTTTACTGTATACATCACCTAATTGCATGTTCATTACTTTGACAATATCACTATCATTAACTAAGTGATTTCCTTCAAATTCTATTTTAGTTATCTTTGAACTTTCAGATATATCAACTGTTTCATTTTCTTCCGCATAGGAAAAATTGTGCATTTGTAACATCAATGCACTTATTAATATTCCACGGGTTAGTAACTGTTTATATCTCAATCTCATAATTGTCCAAGATCTATTCATTCAAAATTTTAGCATATAAAAAAAGAGGAAACAATGTTTCCTCTTTCTATATTATTTACATTTGTATTAACTTTGAGAGCTAAATTTTGGAGTTGCTCTATCAATTGCACTTTCTTCAGCTTTTTCAACAGCTTCTAATTGTTTTTCAACTGCTGATACCATTGTATCTAATCTTTTAACTTGCATTTCTACAGTATTTTCTTTTACTGATACTTGGTATATTTCTCTGTTTATTTCATCTAATTCCGCTTTGAAATCTTCTTCCATTGCTTTTATTTCAGCATTTATTTGTGCTCTGGCTTCTTCTCCATTTGCCTGTGCTAATTCTTCATATTTATCTGCTAACTCAGTCGATTGAGATGCCTGCATACTTGCCATCTGCTGGTTCAAACTCAATGTTTGAGTAGCAAGATTGTATTGCTCATTTGATCTTTGAGTCTGTTGCAATTGAAGGGCATTTAACTGACCGTCTAATACAACTTTTCTTTGTGCAAATAATGCGTATCCCATTTTTTTTCCTCGTGTAATTTCTCTTATATACATGAAAACTTTTTGAGATTAATTCATGACACTTTTGGGTTATTTTCTTAACAAAATGTTACAATTCTAATGAAAATAATTTTTTATTATATGCCGCGCATTGGCTGCAATAAGGTGTTTCAAGGTAATTTTTTGTAGAAAAATCATTTATATCTACACCGCATTTTCCACGATTATCACAAGATAACAAAGGACATGAAAAAATACCGTTAAGTGTTAATGTTCTGCTTTTTGAGCAGTCTGTATCCAGCTTGTCAAAGTCTACATTATTAGGCATTTCCCATTGTTTATCTTTTTCTATTAAAGGAATAATCTTAAAATTAATATCTGTAGTTTCAAAATTATAAGAAGCACACAATTCGCTAAATTTTTGCTTTAACTCATTTTCATTCATATTTAAATAATTCACTATAGATAAAATTGGATTAAAATCGTATTTTGCAAGACTTTGAATAGCGTGCATTGCCTTTCTAAAAGCACCTCTGCCTCTAAGTAAATCATTTTCTTTTTCAATATAATGGTCAATACTAATCATAAAAATTATTTCGTGACCAAGATTATTTTCTTCTTCAACCTTTCTTAAAAATCTTGCTTTTTTATCATTAATATTTAAAGCATTAGTTTGAATAATAACTGATGAGTATTTTAAACATAATCTTAAAATTTGATTAAAATCAGGGTGCATCATAGGTTCTGCCCCTGTAAGCGTTATATATTTTAAATCCTTTTTATCTATATTAATTAAAGTTTGTTTTACTTTATCTATTGGAATAAAATCTTTTATTTTTTTATCCGAAAAGTTAATATAGCAGTGCTTACATCTTAGATTACAATTTTGTGCTGTCATTTCAATAAATAACGTTTCCAATGCGCTTAAATTCACGCAAGGAGCTTTTACTATCATATTACTCATAAATTCTCCTCATTTCGGTCTGATTTCAATATTTTATTTAGCACCTATTTTTTACAGGATAAATTAGACAGTTGTATAAAATCATAATTTTGATTAATAGCCTGAAAGGAGTATTTTATTTAAGTTTTATCTTTTTAAACCGATTTACATTTTAGGAGGAAAAATTATGGCATATATTTTTGAAAATGAATTAGGCAGACGTAAAATTTTATTATCCACTGATGATGTAATCAGTATTGTAAGGGAGTACCAAAATATTACAATCGGTGCGCAAAGCTATATGGATAAAAGGTTTCTTTTATGTAAAAATCAAATTTTTATTCCCGAAGATATATAAATATATTAATATATATATCCGAGTAGAGAATATGGTTTATACTAATTTAGTGTAATGTTTATTCACACAGGGAGGAATAAATATGAAAAACATTATTACTATTTTATTAATATTAATTGTACCAATTTGTGCATATTTAATAATGAGCAAAAATTCAACAGATATAATGGCAAATGCAAAAGAAAAAAATATGCCTGCGATTATGACATTTACATCATCAATGTGTTTGGACTGTCAGAAAATGAAAGCTGTAATTAAAGAAGTTGAACCAAGCTACACGGGGAAAATAAACTTTATTATGGTAAATGCTTTAGACAAAGACAGAAAAGTAAAAGAAGCCATAAAAAAATATCATGTTGTACTTGTTCCTACAATGATATTTATTGATGAAAACGGAAACGAGTTAAATAAAATAGAAGGCGCAATAACAAAAGAACAGTTAATAAATGAATTAGAGGAAACAATTAATGGATAATCTGCTTAACGCATTTTCTCAATATTCATCTAGCGGCGGAGTGATAATGCCGATATTAATAATCATTGCATTTTTTGCAGGAATTCTTGCCTCTCTGTCGCCCTGTTCATTAGGTATATTACCGTTAATAATAGGATATGTGGGCGGATATTCAAAGCAGAGTAATAAAAAATTGTTTATTCAAATGCTTTCATTTTCGTTAGGGTTATCAATTGTATTAAGTATAATAGGAGTTATATGTGCAATAACAGGC
>CANQRT010000145.1 GCA_947626325.1 Candidatus Gastranaerophilales bacterium
CTTATATCTTTATTTTCTAAAGCTGCAACTACATCTAAGTATAAAGGTTCACCGATTGAACCGGGTTCTTTTGTTCTATCCAAAACAGTTATACGTTTAACACTCTTAGGCAATGCCTCGTTGAAGCGTTTAACATCAAACGGTCTATATAATCTTACTTTAACCAAACCGTATTTTTTGCCACGGTTAGCATTTAAGTATTCAATAGTTTCTTCAATAGTTTCGCAGCCTGAACCCATTGCAACGATAACATCTGTAGCATCAGCAGCACCAACATAATCAAATGGATGATATTGTCTGCCTGTAACCTTAGCTACTTTGTCCATATATTCTTGAACAATATCAGGAACAGCGTTGTAATACTTGTTAACTGTTTCTCTGCCTTGGAAATATACGTCGGTATTTTGTGCGCCGACCTTGCAAACAGGAGCTTCTGGTCTTAGGGCTCTATTTCTAAATTCTTCAATATATTTAGGTTCAACAAGTGAAGCAATATCTTCATAAGAAATTTCTTCAATCTTATGAACTTCGTGTGAAGTTCTAAACCCGTCAAAGAATTGTAAGAAAGGAACTTTAGCCTTATAAGTTGATAAGTGAGCAACTAAAGCTAAATCCATTTCTTCTTGAACAGAATTTGCAGCTAGCATAGCGTAACCTGTATTACGGCAGCCCATAACATCTGTATGGTCGCCAAATATTGCAAGTGATTGAGCAGCTAAAGCTCTTGCTGCAACATGGATTACAGAGGGTAACATTTCCCCTGCTACTTTGTGCATAACAGGTATCATTAATAATAAACCTTGTGATGCCGTATATGTAGAAGTTAAAGCACCTGCAGCTAGTGAACCATGAACAGCACCTGCTGCCCCTGCTTCTGATTGCATTTCTGCAACTCTAACTTCCTTGCCCCATATATTTTGTTTGTGTTGTGATGCCCATTCATCAATCCATTCACCCATTGTTGATGACGGAGTGATTGGGTAAATTGCCGATACTTCGCTCAGTGCATACGCAATATGTGCTGCAGCGTAGTTACCGTCAACTGTAATTGTCTTTTTAGACATTTATACTACCTCCATTCTCATTAACTAATTACTCACATCTAGTTAATAAAAATGTACCCCAAACACATACAAATTACAAGAAATTTAATTGGTTCCTATATTAGGAATTACTGATTTAACATGCCCCTCTGCTTTAAAGTCTTTCGGGTTCATTGTTATTGAAATTTTATCGGCTTCAATTGTTCTGCCTTTGGTTTCTATTTTTGAGCGTCCGACAAATATTGCTTCATTTAATTTCTTAGTCTTTTTATCAGGATATACATTAACCTTAGGCCCGCGTGCAATATAATCCTCGTATACAATTTTAGTATTGCCAGAGGCTGTAATTACATTTGCTGCCTTATTATATGACTGATAATTTGACCAAACCTTAATATTTTTATTATCTTCAGTCATAATGTCAGAAAAAACACTGCCAAAAGCTATAGCTTCTTGTGTCAAATTGTTATATGTTAATTTACTTGCTTTTATAGTGCTTTTTTCCTGTTTAAGTTTTGCTTTCCCTATCAACTGAATTTTCTTAACATTATTATCATTAGTCAAGTCAACTATTGCTTGATCAGAAAGCGTATCTATATCTTTATAAAGAATATTAACATTTCCAAATGCTTTCATAACATTTTCGTTTTTATGGTATTCCTGCCTGTCAGCAGTAACAATAACAACGGGTTTATCCTTTTCGGTAATTGTAGATATTGAATTACCTTCGGCGGTAAAAACTTTATTTAATAAAGACATAGATAATATTTGAGATTTTATCTCACTTTTTTTACCCGCTCTCATACCAAATGAGTATGCATTGTCTTTAAATTCAACATTGTTTACTTTATTATTTTTAGGATCAAGTTCAACAACCGCTCTAGGACTTGTTATACTAGCTTCTCCCGATTTAACTTTAACATTGCCCTCTAAATATATTTTACTATCAGAGTCTTTAAATTCCTGAGTATCTGATTCAACACTCATTGAGCCTGCATATACAATCCCTGCAGTCATCATAAAAATCATTATTATTAAAGTATTTATTAATTTCTTTCTCATAATTTCAGCCTTTACATATAAAATTGAGTCTTTGTTCTGCCCTCTATGTGGAAATCGGAATAATCACTTTTTAGAATAGCCTTATTACCAAATATTATAGCTTCATTTGGTTTTTCTATTCTAATATTGCCAAGAGCAATGATATCTTGACCTTTTCCTGAATATTTTATTCGGTCTGCTTTTATGTTTGTTCCATCTTCATAGACTAATAATACATTATCATACAAAATTATTTCTTTTTTTATAGAATGATAAGTTCCTCTATCTGCTTTAAAACTTGCTTTGACTTTTTTATCATCATAAAAATTGCCGATAATGTTTTCTAGGAATACTATACTGTCAATATCGCTGTATCTGCCGTTTTCAGCATACATTTCCCATAGCTTTTCACTCTCTTTAGTTTCAGTAACAAGCAGATTTTCAATATTTGCTTCTTTGTTAGTATAAGAATTATCATTAATTTTATTTTTAAATGACTTTGTAATCATGCTTGCATAAATAAATGACCACAAGCAAGCTATGATAATAAACGAAAATAAAACTACATAAAGTATATTTCTTTTTCTTTTAAAGATTTTTTTCATATCCATAACTAATAATTATTATATAATTAAAATTAAATTGCAAATTGTTTTAAGTTACATTTTATCGGATAATCAAAATATGAATATAAAAGAAGAAGTATATAAATGTTCAAAATGCGGGCTGTGTAAAAGCGTATGTCCGATATATGTTTTAACTAAAAATGAAATGTTATCCCCAAGAGGGCGTTATATTGTATTAAATAGGTACTTTGATGAGAATAAAAAATTAAGCAAAGAATTTATAAAAAATCTTGATTTATGTTTAAACTGCAATCAGTGCAAAAACTTTTGTCCGAGCGGAATTGATACATACAAAATAAACACTCTTTTAAAATCGGAATACAAAAAATTTCACGCATTTTCAATTTTTTATCCTGTGTTAATGCGGCTAATAAGAATTAAAGCCAATATTTATAGATTACTAAACTATTACCCTAATAAATACGAACTCGATTTATATAAAGAAAAAGTCAAAAGGAAAAAGAATAATTCAGGCTCTATAAAAAAAGGGACTGTTGTATATTTTGAAGGCTGTTATAACAAATATATTAATCCGTCAGATAAAAATGCCTCATTAAATTTAATTGAAAAAAGCGGATTTAAAGTAAAAAAGACAAAAAATTTCTGCTGCGGGTATCCGTATTTAAGCTGCGGAGATATAAAAAAATTCAAGAAAAATGCACAAAAGATTATAAACATAGTTCCAAAGGATTGCGAGTATATTATTTGCAGCTGCGACAGCTGTTTTGATACTCTTATGCGAATTTCGGATTACATTAGTGATACAGAAGAATTTAAAAATAAATTAATTACACTAGATAAATTTTTAGAAATAAATAATATTAAAGTAAGCGTTAATGATGATAACATTTTATATCATAAACCAGTAATGCGTACTGAAAAGTGCACAATAGACGGGATAAAAGAAATAAATCAAAAACATAATGCAAGCTTAATGGAAAATTTTATTCTTTTGCACAAAACAGGGAAATACTTAAGCTCTATGCTATATACAAAAGAGCAAGTACAGGGAAAAACAGTTATAACAACATGCAATATATCCAAATGGGGACTTAAATTAGGATTTAACAAAAGACAAATCAACGCAAAAGTGTTAAGTTTAGCTGAATTTATAGAATTAAATAAAAAAGTTGACTAATAATCTTTAGTTGATATTATAAATAACATAAGGTTGAGCCACGTTAGCTCAGTTGGTAGAGCAAGGGACTGAAAATCCCTGTGTCCTTGGTTCGATTCCGAGACGTGGCACCATTTAACAGGCTATATGCCTGTTTTTTTGTCTCGTGTAGTTAATTGAGTGTATTAGTTCAATCACATTGATAGAAATGTGTAGTTAATTGAGTAGTTTGATATTTACGGTTAGTTTGATTTTTACGGAAAGTTGGCTTCCTGTTTGGATTTTAGC
>CANQRT010000146.1 GCA_947626325.1 Candidatus Gastranaerophilales bacterium
TTTCATATATTTTATATCTGTTTTCTATTAGTTTATCAATGTCAAAAGTTTTATCCGTTATATTATCCAGTATACACATTTCCCCCCCCCCTTTATGACCGAGCTGTGAACACAAATTAATTTTGTTTTCATAGAAAAATTGAATACCGTGTTTAATAAATCCGCAACATTTATATTTCATTTATTTTTTCCGTTATAATTTTATATTTACATGTAACTTTAATATTTTACTATGTTTTTATATGTTTTTAAATCAGTTTTGTTTTATTAAATATTCTTTTATTTCTTCAGATTCAAATGAAATATTTAATGGAGCTTTTTTAAAATATTCATATATGCTTTTAATATTTTTTTCTGTCGGTTTATTTTTATTCTTTTCAAACCATATATATTCTATTGCTATTTCAATGTTTTTACAGTTGATTTTTTCTATATTCTTTAAAAAATTTTCGGCCTCTTTTAAATTATCATTATAATTTGGTAAAATAATATATTTTACCACTACGGATGAATTATCATTTAAGTTTTTTATATATTCTCCCAAATTTTCCCATACTAAATTATATGCTTTTACTCTTTTTATTTTTTCAAAAGTTTCTTTTGTTCCTGCATCAACTGAAATTTTTAATCGACATTTTCCTGCTTGTAAAACTTGTGCTATGGCGTCAGAGTATATTATTCCGTTAGAGAGTATTTCCAGCTGGCAATTTAAAATTAATGCTAAGTATAAAATAAATTCCAGTTCTCCTTTCGGATATTCACTGCATTCTCCGCCAGCTACAGTAATAACACAGTTATTGTCTATTAAATTATTATTATACATATCCTTTAAAACTGGAATAATGTCATAAGTATCGCGCGTATTTAGTTCTTCTTTTGTTTGATTGCTTGTTGTAATCAATGAGCAGTATATACAGTTGCAGGAGCATTTTGTTCTATTTGTTATTATAATTCTGTTAATTTTATTGCCCTCATCCCATTCCTTTTTTATAAGACGGCTGCAGTCTTTACAGCTTGCAGGGATATCCCCAGCTTTTAACATGGTTATATATTCATTTCTTTTGTTTAAATATTCATTTATATTAAATTTTTGACCGCTAAAGTTATTGATAAACGTACTTTCGTAGTTATTTGTAGGACTGCAGCAGCAGGGAATTACAGAATTCTGTGCAAAAACTATTTCATGCAGTAAATATTCACAACAAGTAAATTCCATTATCTGCTTATCCTCGGTATTGTATATTTATCTTTAACAAATGACCATAACCAATCTTTTTCAACACCTTCAAAATCTATTTTTATGATTTTATCATTGTATAATTCATCAAAAAAGTAATTAATTATTTTTTTTACGCTGGTATGCTTTTGTATATCGTATTTATTTTTATCTATCCATTCATGCTCAACATCAATTCTTACATACTCACACCCTGCCTGTCTTACCTTCTTTATAAATGCCTGTGCCTCTTTTATAGTATCATTTATATTAGGTATGATTATGTATTTTAACTCTACATAAGTATTATCTGCTTTATATTTTTTTGTAACTTTAATATATTTTTTTATATTTTTCCATACATCGTCATAGGCTTTAACCCTTTTAACTTTTTCAAAGGTTTCTTTTGTGCCTGCATCAACCGAAATTTTTAATATGTTATTTCTTACTTTTAAAGTTTGTGCGATAAGTTCTGAATACTTTATCCCCGATGAAAGCATTAATAATTCGCATTTTAAACTTAATGCCCAATACAGCATGTATGCCAGTTCTTTTTTAGGGTATTCACTGCATTCTCCGCCGCATAATAATACTCTGCAATTTTCCTCAATTAAATCATTGTCTTTTAAATAATCTAAAATCGGCATTATATCATAAGAACTCTGTTTGTTAAGGTAATTTCTCCTTTGAGTGTCTCCATAGCTGGAGGGCTCGCAATATATACAATTACAAGAACAATAAATGCGGTGTGAAATAATTAATGTTGTTAATTTAAAGTTTACATTTTCGGCTTCACTGTTTTCATATATAGTGCATCCACTGTAGCAGGGCGGTTTTTCTCCATTTATAAATTTATTTATGTAGTCCGCTCTGACTTCAAGATATTTTTTTATGCCCTCTATTGTTCCTGTATAATTTTTTGAAAATAAATTATTTTTTTCTATTGAAAACGAGCAACAAGGTCTTATTGCATCATGATAGAATGCAATTTGATTAAGTAAAAATCTGCAACATTCTTTTGTCATGTTATAATCCTTTATTGCCCGCTTTAATTATATTTGATAAACAATTATTTATCTTAACTGCTTTTCAAACCAATCATGGGCGTCACCAAAGAATACTCCTTTTGATTGTAATGATTTAAAGTATTTTATCGCTTCTTTTAATTCAGGTGAAATTGGTTTATCTTGATTTTCGCCGTACCAGTCATATTCAATGGCAACTTCAATATGTTTACAGCCGATTTTAAAACATTTATCCGTAAATGCTTTTATTTCTTTCATACTGTCATTAACACCAGGAATTATAATATACTTTATCTGGACGCGACCTTTTGGATTATCTTTTGTTGCTTTTATATATTTTTCAAGATTTTTCCAAACAATATCAAATCCTTTGACTCTTTTTATTTTTTCAAAAGTTTCTTTTGTACCAGCATCAACTGACACTTTTAATTCGCTTGGGGCTACTGATATTGTTTTTTCTATGCTGTCACTATAAATTATTGCGTTAGTTAAAAATACAATTTGAACATTAGTTAATAAGCCTATATAAGCTAAATATTCTAATTCTCCTTCGGGGAATTCAGTAGGTTCACCTCCGCCAATAATATATATACAATCTTTTAAAATTAAATTTTCATCATATAACGCTTTTATAACTGGTTTTACATCCCAGCATTCACGAGTGTTTAACTGACGTTTTACTTCAGGATCTCCTTTTGATTGCACACAATAAAAACAATCACAGCTGCACTTTGTCCTTGACGATATTGATATGAACTTAAATCCGATTTGTTCATCCCATTCTCTTTCTTCTACATAAGAGCAATTTTGGCAGGGTGCGGGTATATTTCCGCTTTTAAACATTTCTAAATAATATGAACGTCTTTTTTTATAGTCCTCTATATCTATTAATTGTCCATTATAATCATTTAAGTATTGCAATTTGTTGTCATAAGGAGAACAGCAAAAATTTATATTATCTGGATTAATGGCTAATTTATGCAATAGTGCATCACAACATTTATAACTCATATCTTTACCTTCTTTTTTATTACATATAAAATTTATCATGGTTTAGAATAATTGTAAAATATAAATTAGTATTGATTTTATAACTTTATTTGTATAAGATAAGTTAGTAAATTAGAGGAAGAATTATATGGAATTTTTAAAAAAATTATTTGGTGCAAAACAGGAAACTAATGCCGCAAAATTAGCATTAGATGGTGAAGTTTTAAGATTAAAAGGCGAATTTAAAAAGGCTTTAAATAATTTTAATAAGGCTATAGACTCAGAGCCTGATAATGATATGTTTTATTATTCTAGAAGTTCTGTAAAACTTGCTCTTAAAGATATTAAAGGCGCTTTATCTGATATAGAAAAGGCTATTTCATTAAAGCCTTCTGTTAATGCTTATAAAAATTTAAAAGAAAAATTGCAGGGAATTCAATAAATAATGAAATATAAACAAAATATTATTTATTATATAAACTTATTGGTTTGTATATTTATTTTTATAATGTTTGTTTATTGGCAAAAAGATATTTGTTTAATCAGGCATGATTTTTTTCTGCCCTTTAAAGCTAACCCGTATGAATGGCTTGCGGGAAGAATACCTGCCTCTATTTTGAATTTTATAACTGTTTATTACCTCCCTAAAATTCTATTAATACATGTTAATGATTTTTTATGTGGGTTTGTTTCGTTAATTAAAGCAATACCACTTTTCCTTATAGGAATAATTGCTGTTAAATGTTTTTTGTTAAATCATTTTGCCGTGGGTGGGGGTATAAATTTTCTTAAAAAACCTGAGAGCTCACTCATATTGATACTTTCCTTATTGTTTCTTTTTTATG
>CANQRT010000147.1 GCA_947626325.1 Candidatus Gastranaerophilales bacterium
GTTCATGATAAATTTCATTTTGAACAAATTGTGTTTATCCCTGCATTTAAACCTCCGCATAAGAATTTAAAAAGTTTTGACGTCGAAAATGCAATGCACAGACTTAATATGGTAGAACTGGCAGTTAAAGAGTATTCTTTTTTAGATGTATCTGCTATTGAATATACCCGAAATAAGCCGTCATATTCCTATGATACAATAATGCAGTTGTATGAAATCTTAAAACCAAAGGAAAAAATAAATTTTATAATAGGCACAGATGCCTTTATTTATCTGCCCTCTTGGTATAAAACAGACGAACTTAAAAAATTGGTTAATTTTATACTGTTTAAAAGAGAAGATAATTTTGATGAAACACCATATTTAAAGTTAAAAGAACAGGGTTATAATTATATACTTACGGATAAAACCTTTGTTGATATTTCCTCGAGCGAAATAAGAGAAAAAATTGCGCAAGGTATTGATATTTGTGATATAGTACCATTAAGCGTTGCAAAATATATTAAAGAAAATAATGTATACAAAATACAGCATTGAAGAAATTAAAGGGAAATTAAAATCCTGCTTAAGCGAGGAGAGATATTGGCATTCCATTGGGACTATGGAAATGGCGGTTGAACTTGCAAAAAGATTTAATTGTGATGAAGAAAAAGCACAAATTGCAGGACTTTTGCATGACTGCGCAAAATGTTTATCAGAAGATGAATTAAAAAAATATTACAATACTTTTGATGAGTGTGAAAAATTAAGCTCTAAAACCTGGCATGCACCTGTCGGCGCTGTTATTGCAAAACGAGACTGGCAGATAAATGATGAAGAAATCTTATCGGCAATCAGGTGGCATACCGTGGGTAAAAAACAGATGAACGATTTTGAAAAAATTATTTTTCTTGCCGATAAAATTGAACATAGAACTCGCGAAGAAAAGTTTAGGGAAAAAATTGAAAAGACCTTAAATAAAACAAATAATCTTGATAGGGCGTTATTAAAAAGCTTCAAACTTACCATAAAAAGCCTTTTAAAACGTAAACTCCCCATTTGCTTTCAAACGGTAGATGTTTATAACGATTTACTGGAGAGTTGTAAATAAGCTTAATTCATTACAAAGTAGCCTAAATTAAGGTAGAAAGCAAAACTTATCCATAATAAATAAGGAATAAGTAAAAATGAAGCTAATTTTGAATGTCTAAAGAAAGTTATTATCGTTAAAACAAGGAATATCCACATAAATATGATAATAATCAATGCGCCTAAAATACTTTTTAAGCCGAAAAATACAGGCATCCACGCAAGGTTTAATAACATTTGAATTATGAAAAAAATAAGAGGGCGTTTTTTACCTTCATTCATCCCGCCTTTTATAAAGAAGATAAAAGAGAGAATAATCATTATATAAAGTATCGTCCAAACAGGCATGAATACCGAATCTGGCGGTGCTAAAAAAGGTTTATTTAAGCTGTGAAACCAATCCATATTAAACATAATTTAATATTTGTTTAAATAATAATTAATTGTATCGGTTATGAGTGTATAGCTGATAGGATAATTTCTTTAGCTTTTACAGCTTGTTCTTTTGTTGCGGGCGGTGTATTTTCAAGCACGTAAGAAATGTTGAGCTTTTTATATTTTTCTTTTGCCATATCGTGATATGGCAATACTTCAAGCATTTTTACATTTTTAAGTGTTTTGATAAATCTGCCCAATTCTTTTAAATATTCCTCTTTATATGTAATATCAGGTACTACAACGTGTCTAATCCAAACAGGAATGTTCTTTTTTGCTAAGTAGCGGGCAAAGTTTAATACCGATTTATTTGAATATCCTGTAAGTTTTTTATGTTCATTATCATCAATATGCTTAATATCCAGCAAAATAAGGTCTGTGTATTTTATAAGTTCATCGTATTTATTGGAATTATCAAACAATATCCCCGATGTATCAAGCGCTGTATGGATATTTTGTTCTTTAGCTTTTTTAAAAAGTTGAATTAAAAATCAATCTGTAAAAGCGGTTCACCGCCTGATACTGTAAGTCCGCCATTTTTAAGAAATTCTTTTACGCTTTCATATTTTGATAATATTTCATCAATACTCATTTGCTGATTAATATTTGCTGACCATGTGTCAGGATTGTGGCAGTACTTACAGCGCATAGGACACCCCTGCATAAAAACAACAAATCTAATTCCAGGGCCGTCTACCGTGCCAAATGTTTCTAATGAGTGAATATTACCGTTTAAATTATCCATTTATCTTTGAATGGAATGTTCTTGAAATAACGTCATCCTGCTGTTCTTTTGTTAATTTATGGAAATTAACAGCATACCCTGATACTCTAACAGTCAATTGAGGGTATTTTTCAGGGTGGTTTTGTGCATCAATTAATGTTTCACGGTTAAAAACATTAACATTTAAGTGATGACCGCCCTTTTCAACATATCCGTCAAGTAAATTTATTAAATTTTCTTCCTGCTTTGTAGCCATAATAAAATCTCCTTAATTATTCAATAATTGTTTTACAGCACCCAAAATCCATATTAATAGTAAGCTCATCAGTATACACTTCATCTTTTCCTAAGGCATCTGGAATAATAGAAAATGTATTTGAAATTCCGTCTTGCGCATCATCAAATGGCAGTTTAGCAACAGAGGAAAGTGAAGCTAAAGCTCCATTTGTATCTCTGCCGTGCATAGGATTTGCTCCAGGAGCTAAAGGAACTCCAGCTTTTCTGCCGTCAGGTGTATTGCCTGTCTTTTTGCCGTATACTACATTTGAAGTTATTGTTAGTATTGAGGTTGTAGGTATTGAATTACGATAAGTATAGTGTTTTCTTATTTTTGACATAAATGATTTAACAAGATTGACCGCTAATTCATCAACTCTGTCATCATTATTTCCGTATTTAGGGAAATCTCCTTCGGTTTCATAATCAACAACAATTCCGTTTTCATCACGTATTGTTTTAACTTTAGCGTATTTAATGGCTGAAAGTGAATCTGCTACAACGGATAAGCCTGCAATACCAGTTGCAAAATACCTTTTTACATCTCTATCCATTAAAGCCATTTGTGCTTTTTCGTAGCAGTATTTGTCGTGCATATAATGGATGATGTTTAAAGTATTAACGTATAAGCCTGCCAGCCATTCCATCATGTCGTCATATTTTTGCATAACTTCATCAAAATCAAGATATTCTGATGTTATAGGCTGATACTTAGGCCCTACTTGCTCTTTAAGCCTTTCATCAACACCTCCGTTTATTGCGTATAATAAACATTTTGCAAGATTTGCACGGGCTCCGAAAAACTGCATTTCTTTACCTACCACCATTGATGAAACACAGCAGGCTATTGCATAATCATCGCCATGAACTACTCTCATTAAGTCATCATTTTCATATTGGATTGAGGAGGTATTTATTGAAATTCTTGCGCAATACTCTTTAAACCCTTGAGGAAGTCTTGTTGACCAAAGAACTGTTAAATTTGGTTCAGGAGCGCTTCCTAGATTTTCCAATGTGTGCAGGTATCTGAAAGAATTTTTTGTAACTAATGCTCTGCCGTCTGTTCCCATACCTGCAATTGATTCTGTTACCCAGGTAGGGTCGCCTGAAAATAGTTCATTATATTCAGGTGTGCGTGCAAATTTTACAAGTCTTAATTTCATTATAAAATGGTCAATTAATTCTTGTGCTTTATCTTCCGTTAGGGTTCCGTCTTTTAAATCACGTTCTATATAGATATCAATAAAAGTTGAAGTTCTGCCAATACTCATTGCGGCGCCGTTTTGTTCTTTTATTGCCGATAAATAACCAAAATACAGCCATTGAATAGCTTCTTTAGCGTTTTGTGCGGGTTTTGAAATATCAAATCCGTATATTGCACCGAGTGTTTTCATATCATTTAAAGCTCTAATTTGGTCTGTAATTTCTTCACGAAGCTGAATGCGCTCGGGAGTCATTTCGCCTTCTAATGACTTAAACTGCTCTTGTTTATCTTCTATGAGCCTATCAATACCGTAAAGTGCTACACGCCTGTAATCACCGATAATTCTTCCTCTGCCATAA
>CANQRT010000148.1 GCA_947626325.1 Candidatus Gastranaerophilales bacterium
AGCGACATCATAAAATTATAATCAAAAACAGCTTCACCACCCCGCCT
This sequence comes from Candidatus Gastranaerophilales bacterium, assembly GCA_947626325.1. Taxonomy (GTDB): domain Bacteria; phylum Cyanobacteriota; class Vampirovibrionia; order Gastranaerophilales; family Gastranaerophilaceae; genus Avigastranaerophilus. The sequence goes on from CANQRT010000148.1 coordinate 48, forward strand.
TAAACGAGGTGTATAATTATCTGTGCGCCCGCCAAGTTTCCAATTTTCCTTAAAAAAGCCGCGACTTAACGGATTTAGCCAAGAACCAAAACTCAAATTCCCCTTTAAAACACTATGGTTTAAGGAATTTAGCCAAGAACCAAGGTTCCAATCCCCCCCCCCGAGGGTTTGAGAGATTTAAGAAAATCTGAAAACATGTGTCTTTGTTCGCTCATAAACACATTATAAATCAGCAGGATTTGTTTTGCAATAGTTCCAGCAAAACAATATATATTAACAAATGTAACAAATACTAAAGTTTTTAATTTTTGTGCCGATATATTAAATAAGAAAGTGAAGGCGGAAATGAATTTTGAATCAATAAAATTAGGATTTTTAAGCTGGCTTGAAGAAAGAAATGAAAGCTTAGGACGGGAAACTAAAACAAATGACCCTAATATGAGCATTTTTTTGTATAATACAGAGTTTAAAAAATATCTGGTGAATGAAGTAGGCGCTGATGATTCTATTTTCTCAAAAAGTATCAACGAAATAATGTCAATGGATATTGTTAACGGAAAATTAGTTGATAAAAATGAAGAAGCAGGGGATAGTTTTGTAAAAACTGACGACGAAGAATATAGCGGTGACTCACTTATAGCTGACTCACTTAACGCAATATTTGAGAATGAAGACTTTGCAATGTATCTTGATACCGATACAAACGGAAAACTTAGCGAAGATGAAATAAACAACTTTTTAACAGGAATTGCAAATCCTGATGACGGACAAATAAGTTTTGATTCAATAGCTGGAGCTGTTCAAGCAATGAATGACGGAGAATTACAAAACCAGGAAGAATTGCAAAACCAAGAAGAATTAACGACTCCTGAAGCATCAACAGCTCCGCAAAGTGGAAGTTCTACCCCAATTAGCGGCGGAGGAGCTTCCATTTCAGGCGGCGGATATTCAGCCCTATCAGGTGGAAACAGTTTAAAATTAGATAAAACAAGCGGACTTGAAAGTAAATCATTAGAGGAACTTGAACAAGTTAAAAGTACACGCCAAAGTGATGTTTCTAAAGCAAGAGATAGTATAAATGCTGTATACACAGGCGAAAATCAAGCAGTTAAAGCCGCCCAAGAAGATTATGAAAAAGCTAAAGATGCATACGATGAAGCTGTAAGAAATGATGATAAAATATCTGAAGAATTAAAACAAAAAAGAACTGAAAATCTTGAGGCAATAGAAACAAAACAGGGCGAAATTGATGATGTAAACACTCAAATTAATAATAAAGAAGCTGAAATTTCAGATGCAGAAAATACTCTTTCTGCTGATGAATCAAATCTTTCAGCATTAAAATCTGCACTTGCAGCACTGCCAGCAAGCTCTGATGACCCTGAGACTCAAGCACAAATAGAAGCACAAAGAAGTGAGCTTGAAAGACAAATTAATGAACTCGAAAACACAACAATTCCTAATGATAACGATAAAATAGAACAGCTTAACAGCGACTTAGATGGTTTAAAAGAACAACTTGGAATAAAACAGGGTGAATTAGATAAACTTGAACAAGAACGCCAAAACATTGAAAACGGTTATATAGACGAGAATGGCAACAAAGTAGATGGCATATTAGACAATTGTTCACCTGAAACAAAACAGGCTCTTGAAGCATTTAATGAGGCAAAAGAAAATGTTGCATCCGTTAAAGAAACTGAGCTGGAATCTGCAAAAGATACATTAACACTTGCTGAAACAGCTCTTGATGAAGTAAATACCGTAATCAATAACAAAAAAGCTGAAGAAACTAAAAAAGAACACAGAGTAAGCGACTCAAAATATGACGGACAAGAATTGCTTGATACAATAAATAATTTAGGCGGGAATGCAACAACATTTTATTCAAGACTGTGCAAAGAAATGGGAATGGATGAAAAAGAAGTCGCTGACTATCTTACAGAGCTTAGTAACTCAGAACAATGGGCAAATGGCTGTGTAAGTCCAATTATGTTATTTGCTCAAATATGCAATGAATCAGGCTGTTATGTCGATGCAGTCGGTGATAAGGGCGCTGCCGTAGGTTTAGGTCAATTCCATGAATGCGCAGTTGATGAAGTTAACAATCAGTTTGGTACAAATTACACTTATGCAGACAGAAACAATCCTGTAAAAGCTCTTGAAATGATGAGCCTGTTATTGAAGTATGATTATAATTCATCAGGTTCTACCGTTGGTATGTATACTAAATATGCATCAGGAAATACCAAAAACTTGAATATAGGTGAAACATATATAAGTCACTTAAAGGCTAAAATAGGTTTAACCTAATCTATAAATTAATTATGCCTTACTTACCATAGTATTTTTTTTCAGACCTCATTAATATTTTAATGAGGTTTGAGGATAATGAAAAAAACTATAGTTATAATATTTTTAATACTGGGTTTATGTGCAAATTGTAAAGTAATTACTGGCGAAGTCAGCAGAGATACCAAGAAAAACGCCAATCAAATATTTGACTCTGCTACAAATACACCTATTGAGGGTGTAATAATTAAAATTCCTGCAAAAAATTATTCCACTGTAACTAAACACGACGGAACATTTAAACTGCAAACAAAAATTACGTCGCCAACGATAATGTCAGTAGAAAAATCTGGATACAAGCCTTATTCTATGACATTATCCGACAACACATTAAACCACCCAATACAAGTAGGTATAGAAAAAACTACTCCGCATGATATTATTGCAGAAACAAATATGATACATATAGGTGATAACTCCTTTTCCAGCCGAAGCGCCAATGCAGACGATTTTAGTTTGACCTCGTCAGGCCCTTTTTATTCCAAAGATTTTAAAATTAATTCCCTTAAACCAGATGAGGAAGTTTTTTTGATAATAGGCTCTATTATAGGTATTGACTCGATTTTTGCACAAAAAATAGGACAATCAAAAGTATTAACAGCGTACTCCAGCCCGCCAGAAATATTTTTTAACGGAAACAAAATCTCTGAAATAAAAATAAATGGCGATAATCAAAAAATTAAAATCCCTAAAAATCTTATTAAACAAAATCTTTTGAATAATATAACAATAAAAACGGGAAGAAATTTATACAAAACAACTTCAATAGATTTTGACGACATTGAGTTTACTAATATTTTGTTTGAGATAAAGTAATATAGCTCACAATGTTTTTTTTTGCTATAATGGCAAAAGGAGGCACATATTAATGCCGTTTGAATTTAAAAAATTATCTATACCCGACGTAATACTTGTAATCCCAAAAGTATTTGATGATGAACGCGGTTTTTTTCTGGAAAGTTATAAAAAATCAGAATTTCATAAAAACGGTATAACCATTGAATTTAATCAAGATAACCATTCAAAATCAACAAAAAATGTTTTAAGAGGCTTACATTATCAATCAGCACCAAAAGCGCAGGCTAAACTAGTGCGCTGTATTGCGGGTGAAATTTTTGACGTTGCCGTTGATATTAGAAAAAATTCGCCCACCTACGGGAAATGGGTAGGGGAAAAGCTGTCCGCAGAAAATAAACACATGCTCTTTATCCCCGAGGGCTTTGCTCACGGCTTTAGAGTGTTAAGCGACAAAGCAGAGCTTATTTATAAAGCCTCCAATGAATATTCTAAAGAGCATGATAGAGGCATTCTTTGGAATGACCCTGATATAAATGTTAATTGGGGCAGTGATTTTGAACCTGTTTTAAGTGATAAAGACAAACATCAACCAAGATTGAAAGAGATAAAGGATTAATTATATGAAAATTTTAGTTACGGGCGGGGCTGGATTTATTGGAAGCTGTTTTATAAGGCACATACTTAACAAATATAAAGACTACAAGGTAATTAACCTTGATGCTTTAACCTATGCAGGTAATATAGAAAATCTTGACGACGTAAAAGATAATAAAAATTATACATTTATTCACGGTAATATTTGCGATAAAAGACTTGTAACAGATATAGCAGCAGAAATAGACTGTATAGTTAATT
>CANQRT010000149.1 GCA_947626325.1 Candidatus Gastranaerophilales bacterium
CTTCCTCCCAGCCTTCTTTATAATAATTTTCCTCGTCTGGTGCTAATATTTTCAATAAATGTAAAAAATTTCCCACGTGTTCTTTTTCGTCACCTGCTATCTCTGTTAATAGTTTTTTTGCCGACTCATCTTCTATAGAATCTCTTAATTGTTCATATAATTGTATGGCTTCAAATTCTGAAGCTATTGAAAACCTGACTGCACGTACAAGTTCATTTTTATCTAATATTTTTTGACATTTATTCCCGCTGAACGGTTGTGAAAATTCAGGCATGATTTTTCCTCCTTTTTAGTGATAATTACACATATTTTAGGATTTTTTATCAGCCTGCAAGCTATTATTTATCTTATTAATTGCTTTTAACTAAGTAATTAGTATCTGTAACTCTCATTGCAAAATAGGGTTTATCTTTTCCATCTTCAATTAAAAACATGGAAAATGGCTTATTAAAATAGAAATTTCTTGGGATATTTTGAGCAGGAAGCGACATTCTTAACAAACCTATTGCTGCCTCGCTTTTTAAAGCACCGCCCTTATTATCCATTTCAAACTTTATTGTCTGCATTGCCTGAGTTATCATTAAATTTGTATCTTTTATTCTTTTTCCGCAAAGTTCATTATATGTAATAAACTCATTAATACTGATATATGGAACTTTTAATTCATCTTTTTCACCAAATTCATCAATTTTAATATTTTTTACTATATAGTCAAACTGATTTTCAAAGGTATCTTTTTTATCAGTTCTGTATAAAATAACATTTTCTTTTTCTTTAGTAAGCAGTTTTACCGCATAATCACTTTCTGAGTTGTAAAATAAAACTTTTATATTTTGCTTAACATCTTTTTTTGCTGATTTTTTTACTCCAAAATATTTAACCTTCTCTTTTGAACCATTAAATGAAGCGCTTTCAAGATTATCAAATGCATTTAAAAAGGTAAATTTTTTCTTTAACATTGCATAAAACAAATAAGAATCCTTAGCATTCCAGTTAATTTTATCTAAAATATCACTTGTTTCATTAAATTTTGATTTAATATCTTTTTCAATTTTCTTTTTTAATTCTTTGCTTATCACCCCGTCTGCAAGGTAATAAGAGTTGTCGGATAAGATGTCTTTTGTATATAGTTTTTTATTAAGTTCATCTGCAATAGGAGGATTACCGCCTGCAAATTCAATTTGCTTTGAATTAAGCATTTTCTCAGAAAATTCGTTCCAAACAAGTTGAAAAGTTACACACCATAAATCTTTTGGTGCTTCAGTAGCTTGAATTTGATTATGTTTTTTAAAAAACATAAACCCGCAAAGCATTGAACAACCTAATAAAAATGACATTATAAAAAATACTGATAAAAATTTTTTCATATATTTTCTCCTATTTAAAACCATTATAACAGAAATAGTTTGCTATACATCTTCAAGTAAATCAGCACAATTAGCAGCCATAACTGCTAATTTATCGCATCGTTCATTAAATTCATGCCCGCTGTGTCCTTTAATCCAAACGATTTCAAAATCATGAGGCTGCATTGCTTTAATTAGTCTTTGCCACAAATCAACATTTTTTACGGGCTTTTTCCCTGCGGTTTTCCAATTGTTTTTTTGCCATGACTCAATCCAATGCTGGTTAAAAGCATCAGCAAAATATTTGCTGTCTGAAGATATAATAACTCTGCAAGGCTGTTTAAGCGCCTCTAGTCCTGCAATAACAGCCATAAGCTCCATACGATTATTAGTTGTTAATTTGTAACCTGCGCTTAGTTCTTTTTCGTGATATTTTAAATTTTTATCTTTATAGCGCAATATACAGCCATAACCCCCCTTGCCAGGGTTCCCGCTGCAGGCTCCGTCTGTATATATTTCAACAAGTAATTTTTTTTCTGCCACAAAAAAATATTAATTTTTATAAAATTTTATGTCAAGTTGACTAAAAAAATTAAAGAAAAAAAAATTATTGCCGATAAATAGTCTGTAGTATGGAAGGAAATAAAATGATAAATAAAAATTCGTTGTCAGTAAATGATGTAAATAAATATACTAATAGCCAAATTCAATCGAAGGGAGAAAATATAAATCTAGGTGATATAGACACTATCTATACAACTGAAAAACTGGAAGAAAAAAGAACTTCTTTTGATGAAACATACGACCTAACTTCAGTAGACAGCGACGAGAATGGTGCAAAATTTTTAAATGGACTTACTGAAAATAAAGATTCGTTATGTAATGAGTTAGGTATTACAGAGGAACAATACGATGCTTTAGCTTGTATTGCACTTGCTTTATCTAGTCAAGAAACAGGTATGGGACATGAACAGGGGTATAAAAGTGAAAATACTGGCATAGGTGGATTTGCCAGAATGTTTATGAAAGAAATACATAGCCTGTTTGGCGGAGGTTCTGCTTCGTCTGGTATGACTCAAATGAAAATATATGATTTTCTTAAAGGAGATAGTTTAACAGATAAAGAAAAAGAAATAATTAAATCGCACGGAATAAGTGTAAAAGGGGTTGCAACAGATAATTTGTATTCCAACCCAGATAAAGCTGCAGTAGCTACTGTTGTGGTTTTAAACTCAATAGCTTCAAATTACGATGATTATATATCTACACTTAAAAATGCTCATGCTGAACTTGGAGCAAATATTTCAGGAGAAAATGATACTGAATATCTTAATCAAGGTAATAAAATTTTATCTGATATAAATGATATTTATAATAACGCTGACGAAACCAAGCAAAAGGCAATAAGAAAAACATTTAAACAGGTGTTGTTATCAACTAACGACAGTAAAATTGGCGACAAAGGTGTTGATAATGAATATAATGAAGAATACCAATTAAGTAAATTAAATGAATTATTATGCACAGAATATACTATTGATGATTTAAATAAAATTAGGTATGCACTTACAGATGAAGGGCAGGAAATGAGCATTACTGAATACTGTGCGTACGGCTGGAATAAAGGTACTACAGGTACAGGAATGCAATTAGATAGAATACTTGCTGAAAAGATTGGAACTATATTGGCGACTCCAGAAGATTTTGATTATGACCAATTTACAGTAAACGTAACAACATTAGCGGAAAAGTATGCAAATCAGTCTATATCAAATGGATTAGAGGCTATGAATGAAGTTCTTGATGATTTAGGGTAATCTAAGTTCTTGTATGAAATAATTTATCAGCAATATAGTAGTCAATTGGATAAGTAATTTTTATATTTTCAATATCACCGTTAACGATAAAGACTTTAGCAAGCTTGTGTTTAACTATTAATGCGCAGTCATCAGTAAACTCGTTATCATCTTTTGAAAGCTCATGTGCTTTTTTTATAAGCGAAAGCCTAAAACATTGCGGTGTTTGGCTTTGCATTAATTCAGAGCGGTTTAATATTTTATTTATATTGTTATCTTTTACTTGAAATATAGTATCTGTAGCAGGGATTGCAACATTAACTGCCTCGTGAATTTTTAATGCTTCAATACAGCTTGATATTACCTGTTCTGAAACAAGCGGTCTTGCGCAATCATGAATTAAAACATTTACTTCTTCTTTGCAATTTTGTGCTATTGACATAACTCCAAGATACGAACTGTTTTTGCGTTCTAATCCGCCATTTATAATATTTCTAACTTTTGTATAATGATTTTTTTTGATTATATTTTCCGCTTCTTTTTTGTATTCAGGAGTAATCACTACGGTTATTTCATCTACAAGCGCATTTTTTTCAAAAGCCTCAATTGAATGCTCAAGTATTGTTTTACCCATAATTTTTATAAATTGTTTGGGTGTATCTGAGCCATATCTTTTCCCTTTTCCAGAAGCTAAAATGAGTGCGTGTGCTTTCATATTGTTTCCTCTTTTATTTATTTATATTATTTATGATAACATTAATATTATGAAATCAATTTTTAGAGCATTAAAATATAAAAATTTTAGGTTGTTTTTTCCAGGGTTAATGGTTGCTCAAATAGGTATATGGACTCAAAATGTTGCAATCAGCTGGCTTGTTTATGATATTACAAAATCAGCATTCGT
>CANQRT010000150.1 GCA_947626325.1 Candidatus Gastranaerophilales bacterium
ATAATTTTTATTAAATAATGCAGATTTGGAGACATAATGAGAACTTACATAAAAGAATATTTTTTCCTTGCATTAGGCGCTTTAATTTATGCTTTTGCAATTGAGGGTTTTTTAATTCCTAGTCATATTATAGACGGCGGGGTTACGGGTGTTTCTATGATTATGAATACTCTTACCTCTAAGCCTTTAGGGATATTTATTGTCGGCATTAATATTCCGTTTATTTTGCTTGCAATACAAAAGCTTGGTAAAAGATTTGTAGTTTCTACATTTTTTTCTATTCTTGTTTTTGCTTCGGGCGTAACAATATTTTCTCAATTATTTCATGGTCACTGTGTTATTGAAAATTTAGAATTATTTTTAGCAGCGATATTTGGCGGATTGATTTTAGGCGCTGGAGTCGGACTTATTATCAGAAATGGAGCCTCGGTTGACGGAACTGAAATCCTTGCAATATATGTCACAAAGAAAATTAGTTTTTCCGTCGGCGAAATAATAATGTTTATTAACTTATTTATATTTACGGTTGCGGGGTTTGTATATGACTGGCAGCATGCATTGTATTCAATTATCACTTATTTTATAGCTTATAAAACAATGGATGTTGTAATTGAAGGTTTAAACGAGTCTAAATCTGTATTTGTTATTACTGATTATTCCAATGAAATCGGTAAAGATATAATGGAGAAAATGGATGTAAGTGTTACTTATATTGACGCACAAGGCGGATATTCGGGCATAAATAAAAGAATTGTATACTGCGTAGTATCAAGACTTCAAATCCCAAAACTAAAAGAAATTACTAAAAATATTGACCCTCGGGCATTTATTGCCATTGAAAATGTTTATGAGGTTGAGGGAACAAGAGTCAAAAAGAAAAAAATATAAATTTTGAAAAATAATTATTTTTGAGTTAAATTTTAATTTATGAGTGAGAAAACAGGAAAATAACATGCTAACAACAACATCAATGAAAACGCACGGATGCGGAGAAGTTACTAAAAATGATTTGGGAAAAGAAATAACAATTGCAGGCTGGGCAAGTGCTGTAAGGGATTTAGGCGGAATAATATTTGTAGAAGTTAGAGATAAGTCAGGAGTATTCCAGCTTGTATCAGACCCGCAAAAAAACCCAGAAGTTTATGATGTCTTTCAAAAAATAAAAGATGAATATGTTATAAAAGCTACAGGTACGGTTACAATAAGACCTGATGAAACATACAATCCCAAACTTCCCACAGGCGAAATAGAAATATATCCTGTTTCTATTGAGATTTTATCTACGTCTGATGTTCTTCCTTTTCCGTTAAATGCCGATGATGTTAATGAAGATACCAGATTAAAATATCGTTATTTGGATTTAAGACAGGAAAAAGTTTTAAATTGTTTAAAATTACGTCATGAAATTGTTAAAACTATTAGAAATTACTTAAATGAGTATAATTTTTTGGAAGTGGAAACTCCGATATTAATTAAAACAACACCCGAGGGCGCAAGAGATTATCTTGTTCCGAGCCGTGTTCAACCTGGGAAATTTTATGCACTGCCTCAATCTCCGCAGATATTTAAGCAGTTATTAATGGTGGGCGGAATTGAACGGTATTATCAAATTGCTAAATGTTTCCGTGATGAAGATTTAAGAGCTGATAGACAGCCAGAATTTACTCAAGTTGATATTGAGATGTCCTTTGTTAATCAGCAGGATATTATGAATATGGTTGAGGGATTAATTCATGAGGTATTTAAACTTGTCGGCTATGAAACTCCTGAAAAATTACCAGTAATTACTTACAAAGAGGCTATGGATAAATACGGAAGCGACAAACCTGATGTAAGATTTGGTTTAGAGCTTTTTGATATCGGCGATATTTTAATGAATTCTAATTTTGAAATAATAAAAGATACCTTAAAACAAGGCGGAATTGTTAGAGCAATAAAAATTCCTGGTATCGCTAATTATTCAAGAAAAGAAATAGATGATTTGACAAAACTTGCTATATCTTTTGGCGCAAAAGCTCTTGCCAATATTATTTATATGGAAGACGGAACGGCGAAATCTCCTGTACTTAAATTCTTAACAGAAGAACAAGCTCAACAAATTAAGGAACGAGCAAATGCTCAAGCAGGTGATGTCGTATTCTTCGTTGCTGATAAGCCGAAAGTGACTTATGATGTTATGGGCAGATTTAGATTATACTTTGGTGAAAAACTGGGATTAATTAATCCTGATGCACATGCACTTTTATGGGTTGTTGATTTCCCAATGTTTGAGTACTCTGAAGAAGATAACAGATATGTTTCTGTTCATCATCCATTTACAATGCCTAATTTAGAAGATATTGATAAAATGGAAACTGATCCTGCTAATTGCCGTTCAATTGCTTATGATATTGTTTATAACGGTACAGAACTTGGCGGAGGTTCGGTTCGTATTCATTCTTCTGAAATACAAAAAAGAGTGTTTAAGGCGCTTGGGTTAAGTGATGAAGAAACAAAAGAAAAATTTGGATTTATGATAAATGCATTCCGATATGGAACTCCGCCTCATGCAGGTTTGGCACTTGGTTTAGATAGATTTGTTGCACTTCTTGCAAAAACAAATTCTATTAGAGATGTAATTGCATTTCCGAAAAATTCTTCGGCTAAATGCTTGATGACAGATGCTCCTGCAAGAGCTACAGAAGAACAAATGCGCGAGCTTCATTTAAGACTTACAACTAAAATTGATTAATTAAATATACAAAAGGTAATGGACGACGAATTAATTAAAAAAATATGGGATGATACCCTTTTAATCTTAAAAGATACCCTGCTTGCTACTACTTATGAAACATGGGTTGTTCCTTTGGTTGCGCATTCATTTGAGGAGAACTGTTTTTACACGCTTACGGGGCAAAATCTTGCTATTGCTATTTTACAAAAAAATAATAAGGAAATTTCAAAGGCACTTTCTAAAGTTTGCGGCAAAGATGTTTATTTTAAAGTTATTTATGATGAACAATTACATCAAAAATTAGAAAAAGAAAAACAAAAAAATAAAAAAGAAGAACAAAAAGAATTTATAAAAAATCTTGAAAATAGAATAACATCCTCACGCTACGATGGATTAAAGCAAATGCGCTCAGAGTGCAATCTGAATTTAAAATATAAGTTTGATAATTTTGTTGTAGGTGCTAATAATAAATTTGCTCATGCTGTTGCACTCGCTGTGGCTAAAGATCCTGGGAAACAGTACAATCCTTTATTTATATACGGCGGTTCAGGACTTGGAAAAACCCATTTATTGCAGGCTATCGGGCATGATATTTTATTTCATAAGCCGAAATTAAAAGTAAAATATGTTAAAGCCGAAGAATTTATAAATGATTTAGTTAATGCTCTTGCCCGTGGAATGGATAAAGCAAGCGGTAAAAATAATAAAAAAATGAATGAATTTCGTGATAAATATAGAACTGTTGACGTTTTGCTGGTTGATGATATTCAGCTGATAGAGGGTAAAGTAAGAACAGAGGAAGAAATGTTTAATACATTTGAAACACTGCATAATGCAGGAAAACAAATTGTGTTTACCTCTGACCGCGCGCCAGATAAATTTGAAAACTCGCCAGATAGGCTCAAAACTCGTTTTCAAATGGGATTGCTTGCCGATATTCAAGTGCCCGATATTGAAACAAGAATGGCAATATTAACAAAACTTGCCTCGGATAATAATGTAAATATGCCGATTGACGTAATTGAATTTCTTGCAGGAGTTTATAATAAAAACGTTAGGGAATTAGAGGGAGCTTTTAATACAATAAGTGCTTATACATCTATAAATGAGCTTCCTGTTACTGTTGATATTGTTAAAAAAATAATTAATTACAGTGAAAAGCGCAAAACAGTTACAGTTGAAGGAATTATTGATATAGTTGCGGGATATTATAATATTTCTGTTGATGATATAAAAAGTACAAACAGAATGGCAAAAACGGCGAATGCTCGTCAGATTGCAATCTACCTTGCAAAAGAAATGACAGGCGAGAGCTACCCTTATATAGG
>CANQRT010000151.1 GCA_947626325.1 Candidatus Gastranaerophilales bacterium
TGGCAACTTCCTCGGGGGGGGGGAATACAACTGCTTCTCAACAAGAACAATTAAACCAGGCACTTACAGATTACCTCGAAAATATGGTTTTAGCCTATGAAGAACAATTTCAATCTGTTAAAGATAATAACGGCTGGATTGCTAAGGGTTGGGATTGGTTTAAAAATGCTACTGGCATAGGCGCAGGCTCTGATAAAGTTCAAAAACAAATTGATGAACTTAAAAAACAAATTCAAGAATTAAAAAATGATCCTTCTAAATTAAATGAAGTGTATAAATCTGTTACTGGTAACGAGCTTAATGATGAAGAACTTAATAACTTAATTAACGGGCAAGTTGATTTATCACATTCCAAAATAGTTGAAAGCGTTTCTAAATATACCCAAGGTCAAAAAATGTGTACTAATATTATCTCGGGTATCGCTTCAAGTTTGGCTGTTGTTGGTTTAATCGCAGCAGGTGTTGTCGCTGCTCCTTTTACTGGCGGTATGAGCTTAGGAGCTTCTGCTGCCGCAATAGGTACATTAACTGCAGCAGGAACCGCTGCATATATGGTTCCTCAAGTAATTGACGGTGTTACAGAAAAAGACGGTTATTCATTTAAAGAAGTTATGCAGGATGTCTCTAACGGCGTTGTTAATTCCGCTTTCTCTGCTATCGGTATGGGGGCAGGTAAAGCTGTCGGTCAAACTTTAGGTAAAACTGCAATAAATAAAACTGTCACAGGTCTTGCTGCTAGTGAAACAACTTCTCTTATCATTGGTGACGGTATCGGCATTGGTAACTATTTAACTGAAGCTGCGTTTAATGATGATGTTGATTTCTCTTGGGCGGATTTAGGTAAAACAGCTGCTGTTTCTACTACCTCATCTGCTTTTGCAGGTGCCACTGGTTTTGGTGTTTCTTCTGTTATTCGTCCTGTATTAACTTCAGGTACTACTGCCTCTAGTCAAATAATTGGAAGATTGCTCTCGGCTGGTATAACAGGTGGTTCTGCTGGTATGTCAGCTGCAGCTGTCGGCGGGGGTACTAATTATCTTTTATCTTGTACAATTGACGGTAAAGAAGTTTCTTTTGATGAATGGTTAAATGCTTCTACTGAAAATCTTAGCACTGCTACATTATCAGGTTTCATTGGCGGTATGGCATTTGAAGCTGTGCATTTAGCTGCGGGTACTCCTAAACCTGAGGGCAGCGTTAAAACGGTTAAAGGTACTAATGAGGACGGTTTAAAATATACTAACTATCTGGATAAAAACGGAAATGTTTTAGCTACGGATATTTCTGCTTCTGATGCTGCTAAAATATATGGTTCTTCTAATAATGAACAGGGATTAACTCAATATGACAGTTCTAATGTTTCACCTGAGGGAAAAGTATATAACACAACTAGAACTTTTAGAATAAGTTATACTAACATACCTGATGTTCAATCTATTGGAAGTCAAGACGGAGTGGAAGTATTTACACAAACACCAAGTGATAATTACAGAGCAGATATTACTTTGCACGATTGGGCTGATAATTCTTTTTATCTCGGCTCAGGCATAGTAAAAGGAGATAACATTCCTAATCCGAATGCAAAAAACAATGTTGTATATAATTCAGATTATGAAGTTATTTATGATGATACTGTAACATCAGAGCTTAACGGAAATACATTAAATACTCCGCAATTAACCCAAGGAACTCCGATAACGCAAGAAAACGGTTTAGTTCCTCTACAAAATGATAACAGTGCTCAGCTTGCTAATTCAAACTCTCAAAATATTGATTTAGTTGTGGATACTACTTTAGCTGAGCTTGCTGCACAGCAAGCTCAAATGGCAAATGTTCAAGCTCAAGCGCAGGGCGGTATTATCTCTGCTAATGCTATTGCTATGGGAATTGCTTCAAGTGGTAATAATATTCCACCTGTTCAAGTTAATCCTCCTCAATTTGGAGCAGGCTCAAATCCTCCTGTTCAAACTCCTTTGACCGAGCAAACAGGGGCAGAAAATGCTGCGGTTTCTAATGCTATACAAGAAACAACAGAACCTCAATTGCCTACTCCTGAAGAAATTGAACAAAGAACAGCATTTTTAAAAGAAAATTATCCCAAAATGGATGAAGAAGACATAGCAGAAATAGCTAAACTTAATAATGTTCAATATGAAAGAGCTATGGAATTAAGAAAATTACATGTTTTTTGTTATTTTTTGGCTGAACTTTCACAAACAGAAGAACTGTACACAAGAACTGTTGAGTTAAAAGAAATAGGGGTATCTTCCATAGTTATACCAAAACTTGTTAAATTAGATTCAAAACAATACACAAGAGCGGTTGAATTAAAAAACTCAGGTGTTGAAGATAGATACTTAAATGACCTTTCTGTATCAGAAGAAAAATATAATAGATTTATTGAATTAAAAGACTTAGGTACAAAAGTTGCATACTTAAGAACTTTATATGCACTTGAACCTGAACAATACGCAAGAGCAGTTGAATTAAAAGACTTAGGTGTAAAAGATGAATACTTAAGAACTTTATATAAACTTGAACCTGAACAATACGCAAGAGCGGTTGAACTTAGAAAATTATGTCAAAATGCGGGAATTGATGGTATTGACTCTGACCTTGTAAATTGTACTTCCTCAAAAGAAATAACTGATTTCATAATAGACTGTATAAATAAAGGTATAATAAAAAATGATATGGATATTTATAATTTATCATACTTCTCTGAAGAACAAATACCAACAGCTATTGAGCTTATAAAAGCAGGAATGACAGACACTTATGATATAAAATCTATATGTTCTTTACCTAAAGAACAATCTTCAACAGCTATTGAGCTTATAAAATTAGGAATGACAAAAGCTTATTGTATAAAATCTATATGTTCCTTACCTGTAGAACAATCTTCAACAGCTATTGAGCTTTTAAAATTAGGAATGACAAACGCTTATGATATAGAAGAAATATGTTCCTTACCTGTAGAACAACACTCAACAGCTATTGAGCTTGTAAAAGCAGGAATAACAAACTATGCTGATATAGAATCACTAACATATTTAATGCATGAAAGAAATACCAGTTTTGTTGAGGGTAATTTTATTTTAAAAGATGATTACACTTCTATAATAAATAAAGCCGCGCAAGGCAGGTATCAATCAGAGCTGAGCGGAGTATTCAACAGCAGTGAAACTAAAACAGCCTTATTGAAAAGCGGATTATCAGAGCAGGAAATTATACAAGGTGTAAAAAAACTTGCAAAATCAACATTTAAATTTGCCATGAATACACCAAATCAGTATTTAAGTAATATAGATATACAATATACAACTAAAGTTGACGGAAAATATCCGCAATTACCACCGGAAGTGTTTAAACAACAACAAGAGCAAATTATGCAGTTCTTTAAAGAACACGCTTCTGAAATGATTAGAGCGTTAAAATATATAGATGTTGATACTTTAAACCAAATGATGGACAGAAGAACTGATTTATTTGCAAAAACATTAACACAACTAAATAATTTAACAGATAAAAACTATGAATGACTATCTAAGTTGATAACATGTAAATCTACAGATAGAGGCGGAAAAGTACTAACTGCAAGAGAAAAAATTCAATTATCACAAATAGTAAACATTTTTCAAGAAATTGAAACTAATACAGATATATTATCAGAAATGGCAGAAACAGGCAGCGTAAGTTTATCACAAATAAAAAAACAAATTCAAACAGAAATCCTAAAAAACGCAGGTATAAACGAAGCTGAAATAGATTCTATTATATCTAACGATAAATTAAAATTTAATGAAGAATATTCATATCTTACTCTACTTAATAAAGAACAATTCAGTATTTCAAGAGAAGATTTTCGTGATATAGTATTGCAATTTAGAGCATTGCCTGAAACTGCTATAAAAGAATGTATAGAAATTGTCAAAAGCGAGTTAAATGCACTTAACTTGTCTGATGAAAATATGCAAAAAGTTGAGCAATTTTTTTATATGTTAAGGCATTTATCCGAGTTTAC
>CANQRT010000152.1 GCA_947626325.1 Candidatus Gastranaerophilales bacterium
CAGCATATTCAATTAATTTTTCCTCCTCAATTTTATTGTGATGAATAGCATTAACCTCAAAAACACCCTTTGTTAGAGTTCCAGTTTTATCAAAAACAACTGTTTTAACCTTAGAAAGAGTTTCAAGGTAATTTGAACCTTTAATTAAAATGCCCGCTCTTGATGCACCGCCAATCCCTGCAAAAAATGACAGAGGAATACTAACAACTAAAGCACACGGACAACTTATTACAAGAAAAGTTAAAGCTCTATATATCCAAACATTCCACATAGCAGGTAAATGCAGAATTAATATCCGCAATAAGGGCGGAAATACTGCAAGCACTATTGCTGAAAGAACAACAACAGGAGTATAAATCCGAGCAAATTTTGAGATAAAATTTTCTGATTTAGATTTTCTGGAACTTGCGTTTTCAACTAGCTCTAATATTTTAGAAACAGTTGACTCGCCAAAGCTCTTAGTTACTTTAACTTTTAATAATCCCGTTAAATTAATTGAGCCAGAAATAATTTCATCTCCCGCCTCAACATTTCTAGGCGCACTCTCGCCAGTAAGCGCAGATGTATTAAGAGCAGAACTACCCTCCACAATAACACCGTCTAAGGGCACTTTTTCACCAGCTGATATTATAATTATATCACCTATATTTACTTCATTAGGACTAACTTTCTCAATTCTGCCGTCCTTTTCAATATTGGCATAATCAGGTTTAATATCCATTAATTCAGCTATATTTTTTCGGCTTTTTGCAACGGCAATACTCTGGAAAAATTCTCCGATTTGATAAAACAGCATAACCGCTATAGCCTCAACATAATCCCCTATTTGTGCGTGAGCCTCATTATATAAAGCAAGTGCAATAGCTCCAAGCGTTGCAATTGCCATTAATAAAGCTTCATCAAAAGGCTTGCGGTTTATAATTCCTTTAACTGCTTTTTTTATAATGTCATACCCTATTACAAAATACGGTACCATATATGCAGTAAACCTAAGCACTCCACTCATTGGGATAAAATGAAATCCAATAAGCAAAATACTTGCAACGATTATTCTTATTAACATTTTCTTTTGTTTTTTATTCATAATCTGCCTAAATATATATTTCGCACTCGTCCTCAACTTTTTTGCAATTTTTTAAGACATCACGCATAACTGCATTTATATCAACATCATCAAAAAATTCAACCTCCATTTTTTGAGTCATAAAATTTACAACCGCATTTTTGACTCCGTTTGTCTTTTTTGCAGCTTCTTCCATTAAGTTCGCACAATTAGCACAATCAACCTCTATTTTATAGGATTTTTTCATTTTAAACTCTCCTTTATGTCGTTTAATCTATTCTGCAAGGCTTTTGTATACTTGTTTAGAATTTCATAAGTTATTTCTAAATCTTTTTCACTAAATTGACTAAAAAATGATTTATCTTTTTCGCACCATGTCTCGTGCATTTTTAAGTGTTTATCAAAAACCTCCTGCCCTATTTTAGTGAGTTTATAATCTGTTTCTTTCTTATTCTCAGGATTTTTATACACATAAATTGCTTTTTTAGTTATAAGCTTTTTTATAATCTTGCTTATGGCAGCTTTAGTTAAATTTAAATCCTGCGCAATTTTAGTAACATTAGGATTTTCTATTTTACCAATACAGTCAATACAGTGCATTTCGGTATATGTATAATCCGCTAAAATATCGCCAAATTCATCTTTATACAATATATCGAGCTGATTTGTAATATCATATAAATTAAATAATGTATTTAAAATATTATTCCGCATAATTGACTCAAATTGTTAACTAGTTAACAATATTATTCACTATTTTTTAAGCTTTGTCAATCCTAAGATGAATTTTTGTTAACTTGTTAACAATTAAATTCTTGTATTTTAAACCTAATAATGTAAATTAAATTTTACATGTACTAATATTATATTGGCATAAATTATATAATCATAATTACAAAAAAAAATTAAAGTGAGGGGAAACACATAATAATGAAGCTGAGAGAAAATTTAAAAAATTTATACGCAGATATAATTTTACACAGGAAATGTAAACAACTAACAATGGATATAGGTTCAGTATGCAATGCAAAATGCCCTTTTTGCGCAAGACAAGTAGAAGGTCACCCTTTTTTAAATAATGATGTTATGTCAGAAGAAGTTTTTGACACAATATTTAAACAGCTGAAGAAAAAATGCTTCGGGGGGGGGATTCGAGATATATTCTTGTATGCCTATGGTGAACCCCTGTTAAATAAAAACGCTGGAAAATTTATTAGAAAATTACGAACTTTAAAGCATAAAAAGCTATTTTTATCCACTAATACAACAAATATGGAAAATTTTACCGAAGATTTAATGTATTTGGATATACTTCAATTTTCAATTGACGGTTGGGATAAAGAGTCCTATGAAAAAGCAAGAGTAAATTTAAAATTTGAAGATACAATTGAAAAATTGAAAAATTTTGATATTGAAGTAAAGAAAAGAAAAGCAAATGGACTCCACGCTCCTGGCAGGATAATAAACTGTCTTTATACAAAAGGAACAGACTTTGAGGCTTTTATAAAATTATGGTCTCCTTATGTTGAAAAAATATATTTTACTCCGCTAAGAGGCACTTTATATGCTGAAAACGGTCAGTTAAAAAAATATAAATTTGAAAATACAGAACTTGGAAATTTGATATTTGATTATAAGCAAAATAAAAATCCTCGGCCTGTTTGCTATAACATAAGAAACATTTTAACTTTAAATTCTGCAGGAAAAGTAACATTATGCTGTGCAGATTTTACTCAAAATATGGATTTAGGTGATTATAGGGATTTAAAAAAGGCATTTAATAATAAAATAAGCAAAGAAATTGCCAGAAAAATGCTATTAAATGAACCAAATTATTGTGATGCTTGTAATTTGCCAAAATGTCCGCCTGAGGAAATTGAACAATACAAACAAAATTTAAGAATACTAAAACAAAAATATGATAGCGGAAATTGTGAAATAGTCATATAGAGGCAGCCATGCAGGATAATAATATAATCTTAAGAGTATATGGAGATTCAAGAAGCAAAACACGATATTATGATAACGTAACAGTAGAAGATGTCTGGTCAGAACAATTAAGACTTCTTATTGAAAAAAATACAAGCCCTCTCGGGGGGGGGATTTATGTAGCGGATAAATCTTTCGGCGGTATAAACATTATCGATGTCTATAAAGTTTATGATAACGATTTTGTATACTGGGGAGAAAGTAAAGGTCACGTTTTTTTATTTTGCGGGATTGTAGATTGTGCGCCTAGACCTGTTCCAAATTTCATCAGGTTTCTTATATCATTAATAAACAACAGAATTCGTAAACATATTGTATCTTTTATACATAAAAACAGAACTAAAATGTTAAAAATTAAATACTATCATGAAATAAATATAAAAAAATTCAAAAAATATTATACAAAGATAGTAAAACATGCCTCTATAAATAATGAAGTTTATTGTATTGGAATTGGCCCTGTTGCTAAGGAATTTCTTTCAAGGATTTACGGAATGGAAAAAGAAATGGAAAATTATAATAATTGTATAAAAGAAATTGTAAGCCAATTCGATAATTGTCATTATATAGATTTAAACGAATTGCTGACAAAAAAAATTGAAGAAAATAAAAATAGTGACGATGAAATTTTTGTAGGCGACGGGCACCATTTTTCATCCATTGCGCATAAATACATTTCTGAAATATTCTATAACGAGTTAAAAAAACATATAGAATACTAACATTGTAGTGTTTTATATTGTTTAATCATTTTCAATTGTGTTATTATTAAAAGTATGAAAATACTTTTAATAATACCCCCAACATTGCCGCCAATCAGTCCTTATTTATCTGTTCCTTTACTTGCTGGGCAGCTTTCAGCTAACGGGTTTGATGTAGAAAATTTAGATTTGTCTATTGAATTTTTTGATTGGGTGCTTAATAAAGATTTTTTATTAAATCAATACGAAAAAGCAAAAGATAT
>CANQRT010000153.1 GCA_947626325.1 Candidatus Gastranaerophilales bacterium
TTGATGAAGTCACCAACTATACTAAAGCAGGCGGTGCTTGCGGTAAATGCAGAGGTAGAATTCAAGAAATTCTAGACTCTATTAACAATAGACCTCAAGAAACACCTAAATTAACAAAAACTCAAATGATTATTAAAATTAATAATATTATTGAAAAATATATCTCGCCAGAATTAAGAAAGGACGGCGGTGATATAGAATTAATTGACGTTGATGAAGATGAAATAAAAGTTAAACTAACAGGCAGATGTCAATCTTGCAACAGGTCAAAATTAACTCTTACTCACTTCGTTGAGGCAATGTTAAAAGAACATATTAATGAGAATATTAAAATTATTCAGGTGTAAAAGATGACAGATAAAAAACTTATATATTTAGATAACAATGCGACTACAAAAGTAGATGAAAAAGTATTGGAAGTTATGCTACCATACTTTTCGCAGTATTACGGCAACCCGTCGAGTATATATGAGTTCGGCGGTAAAAATCAACGTGCAATCAAGGAAGCTCGAGAAACCATAAAAGACTTCTTTGGCGCAAGAAGTGCAAAAGAAATATTCTTTACAGCCTCTGGTAGTGAAAGCGCTAACATGGCTATAAGAGGTATTCTTAATGCTGACAAATCCAAAAATCATTTAATTACAACGAAAGTTGAGCATGCCTGTGTATTAAACCTCTATAAGCAACTGGAAAAAGAGGGCTATAATGTTACATATATCGGTGTAAATTCAGACGGAGAACTAAATACAGAGGAACTTTATGCTGCAGTTAATGAAAAAACGGCACTTGTATCGTGCATGTATGCTAACAACGAAACGGGAATAATTTTCCCCGTAGAAGAAATTGCACAAAAAGTTAAATCAATTAATAAAGATACAAAAGTCTATGTAGATGCTGTTCAGGCAGCAGGAAAGATAAAACTTGATGTTCAAAATACCGATATTGATATGATGGGAATATCAGGGCATAAATTCCATGCTCCAAAGGGAATTGGTTCATTGTATGTAAAATCTTCTGTTCTGTTATCACCTTTGGTTATAGGCGGACATCAGGAAAACGGCAAAAGAGCAGGAACAGAGAATGTGCCTTTTAGTAAAAGAATTAAGAGATAAACTTGAAAACGGAATTTTATCCAGAATATATAATGCAAGATTAAATTCTTCAGCTTATAACAGAGTTCCAAATACAACTAACATAGGTTTTGAATACATAGAGGGTGAGTTAATCCTATTAAATTTAGACGATTTAGGTATTTGCGCAAGTTCTGGAAGCGCATGCACCTCTGGCAGTCTAGACCCAAGCCACGTATTAAAAGCAATGGGAGTACCATTTACCGCATTACATGGCTCAATAAGGTTCAGCCTCAGCCGTTATACAACCGAAGATGAAATAAATTATACAATTGAAAAAATGCCCGAAGTAGTAAATAAATTAACGGCGCTTTCTCCGTTCCAAAAAGAATTGAAAGAGCTTAGAGAACGCAAAGGAATTGTATAAGCTTACTCATCAAAGTATAAATACCCAACAAGATTAAGGTCTATGCTTCCATACATCAGCCTTATTCTTCCGTTGTCTATAATTTCAGCGTTGCAAAAGGAAATACTATCCTGTTCTAAATCTTCTTGAGTTTGTTCCGCCTTTACCGTTAAAATTCGTGTTGTACCTTGTGATAATTCAAGTACATAGTCATTTTCAGCTAGTTTATGACACGATAATTTATAATACCCTGGATTTATGTATATTCCGTCATCCGAATATGCGCGCATAGGTATCATTACGGTAAGTGTCTGGCTTAATTCGTTATCAGGATCCTGAGATTGAACAAAATCTTTTAAATGCTCCTCATCATAACCTTGAGTTATAGGTGTAATCTGACTTTTAAATTTTTTCTCTTTCTTTGTCATATTACGCTCTTTTAACATTTGTATGGTCTTTTTTAGTTTATCATCCGTTACAGGCTTTTGATTTTCGAACCCTTTATTAAAAACCTCAGTACTTTCTCCCCAATAGTTAGAGGAGGATTTTTCTTCCGCTGAATATACCATTGGAGATATAAACAATATTAAAATTATTATAATGAATAACCGCATATTTATATCTTACTGATTTCGTTTAGAATGTAAAGAAATTTATGTTAATTTTTTAAAAATATGCTATTATAAAATAGTTATTATAAAAGAAAGGTTTAATTTATGTCTAACTATAAAAATACAATAATGATTGCATTAGCAGTTCTTCTATTTTTATATGCAGCTTTTATAAGCATTGTACCTGCTATAAAAACAAATTCATTTAACACAAAACAATTTGAACAAAAATGTTATGATGCAACAAGTCTTATTACTACAGTTGAATCTATACAATATAAAGTAAAACCCAATCTAAAAACAATAATAATTGTAAAAGATTTAGAACTTAAATATATAGATAATCAACCCTTATTTTCAGCAAAAGATATTGAATTAACTTCATCATTATCAGCATTGTTTGGTAATAAATTTGATGTTAAATCTTTATACTTAAAAAATGTAAAATATGATGACCAAGTTTTAAGCAATGGAGAAAATAAATTAGCATTTTTACCAGGCGCATTTAACTCTGAAGTTTTTGGTAAAAAATCGATTACAATAATCCCTGGAGAAGTAACAGTTAAAAACTTCGATATTAAATATATAGGCCCAAACACCTTCAAAGAAAAATTCATAAGAGAAAATACATACTCTAAAGAAGAAGTAAAAGAATTTTTATCACAATTTTATTTTTCACATGTAAATATAAAATAAATAAAAGGAGAATTAACAAATGAAAAAAGCATTATTGACAATAGCATTAATAGCAGCAACTGGTTTAGCATATACAAATATTGCAAATGCCGCAACCGTAACAGTTACAAAACCATCTATAAAAGTAAATACTTCTGCTGAAGAATCAGCATTAACAAAGAAAATGAAAGAACTTGAACAAAAACAAAAAGACTTGCAAGCAAAACAAGAGCAAAATCAAAAAGCAGCTGCAGAAAAAAAAGCTCAAAGAGAAAAAGAAATGAAAGCTAAACAAGATGCAGTTAAAAATGATATAGAGAAAACAAAACAAAATATTAAAAATCAACAACAAGCGGTTAAAAACGATATAAAAAAGACACAAGATGATTATAAAGCACAGCAGGCAAAACAAAAAGCTGAAGCTGCAGCAAAGAAAAAACAAAGACAAGATGCTATAGACAGCTTTAAAAATTCTTTTAAAAACTAAATAATAAAATAAAAAAGCCTCCGATATTCGGGGGCTATTTTTTATTGACATAATTACACTTTACACGCTAAAGTATATGTATATAAGGAGGCATGAATGAAAAAGATATTATTTTTAATTTCTATTATCGCTATTTTTATTAATTTAACAGGCATTCAAGGGATATGTGCAGAAAAAGAAAGCACGCCAAAGGCAGTGCAAGCAGTAAAATCAGCTACTAAGAAAACTGTAAAGGCTACTAAAAAAGGTTATAATAAAACTGTTGAAGAAACAAAAAATGTTATAGATAATCTTAATCCTAATAAACCAGTAACATTATCAGAGTTAGAAACTAAAGCAGAAATAAGAACACTTAAAAATGAAAAAAAGGGAATTAAATCTGCTTATAATTCAAGGATTAAAGATATAAATGCAAAAATTAAAGCTACTGAAGCTTCTACAACTTTAAGTGAAACTCAAAAACAAAACAAAATTTATACTTTAACAAAAGAAAAAGATGAATTAATTGGTAAAAGAGATGCTGCTATTTTTAAATACGACAGCAGAATAAAAGAATTAAAAGAAAAACAATAAAAAGAGGGCAAAAGCCCTCTTTTTTATTATAAATCGTTGTCATTATACAATTTATAACCCTGTTCAAAAGCATTTACAACTAATTTAGATGAACAAGAAATAAAGGTAACAGGAGTTAAATTAAATGAGGAAAATCATACAATGACTGCTGGAGAAGAGTTCAATTTAGT